>JAMLGM010000003.1:252500-428556 GCA_023957975.1 Microthrixaceae bacterium
AACGTCGCGAGACAGTTCGGTCCCTATCCTCTACAGCCGTAAGTGACTTGAGAAAAGCTATCCCTAGTACGAGAGGACCGGGATGGACGTAGCTCTAGTGTGCCAGTTGTTCCGCCAGGGGCATGGCTGGTTGGCTACCTACGGAAGAGATAACCGCTGAAAGCATCTAAGTGGGAAGCTCCTTTCAAGATGAGGTCACTCACCAGGTTAACTGGGTAAGGCCTGTGATAGACGATCACGTTGATAGGCCGGAAGTGTACGCACGGTAACGTGTTGAGCTGACCGGTACTAATCGGCCGAGGGCTTTAGTTGTTCTACATGGTTGTTCGTACTTGCTATCAACTTTTCAAAGATCTTGGTTTCGGTGGTTTTAGCGAGAGGGTCACACCCGTTCCCATCCCGAACACGGTAGTTAAGCCTTTCAGCGCCGATGGTACTTGGGACGGGAGTCCCTGGGAGAGTAGGACGCCGCCGGATTTCGTATGAAACGGGTTGGAGGAACCAGTTGCTGGTTCCTCCAACCCGTTTTCGCTCGTTTTTCCGTATTTAACCGCCATCAACCGCCATCAACCGAGGAGATCGTCGACGGCGCGGGGAACGTCATGGAGCGTCGATGTGCGGCGGTACCGCGGGTGGTCCAACGGATCCTCGGCGGTCTCGAGCGCCCAGGTGGTGTGATAGGGGACGTGAACTGCCCCGGCCCCAAGCCCAAGCACCGGCCACACGTCCGAATGCAGTGAGTTTCCGACCATCACGAAGCCGGCGGAGTCGATCCCGTGACGTTGAAGGACCTTTGCGTAGGTATCGCTGTCCTTTTCATGCATGATTTCGACGGCGTCGAAACGTTCCGCAAGCTGGGAGGCGTCGATCTTGCGATGTTGATCCTTTAGATCACCCTTGGTGAGCAACACCAGGCGGTGGCAGGAAAGGGCGTCGAGCGCGTCGTGGACGCCGTCGAGGATTTCCACCGGATGGTGCATCATCGCCTTGGCTCGTTCGACCAGCCGAAGTATCTGTGATGTGTCGATCTCGCCATGCGAGATCGCGATAGCGGCTTCGATCATCGAGATCGTCGCTCCCTTGATGCCATAGCCGAAGCTCGGAACGTTGCGGCGCTCGGTCTCGATCAAGGCATCATGGGCCGCTTGGCGTGGGTCGGCGTGATCGGCTTCGAGGTAAGGCGCGACGAGTTCAGCGAAGAGGTCGTAGGACTCGACGAAGTAGTGCTCGTTGTGCCACAAGGTGTCGTCGGCGTCGAAACCGATCCAGATGTCGCTCACCGCTCAAGTGTCGCTCACCCCCCAGTTCTGCGCACCCTCGCGAGGATGGCGGTGGCTCAGCTGGAGCCGCCCGGCAGGCGCCGATGACTGGCTCCCCCCGAGAGGATTAGTCTTTATGCGGTGTGGCGTCGCTGGGGCGCCATGACGAGGATGTGGCGATGGCGAGCGCGTATGGGCGGGCACGTGGCACCGCGGAGGTCGGCGGATCGTCGAGGGCCGTCGGTGGTTTTCGATGAGCGGCGGTGGAACCCTGGGCTATCGGAGAGCTTCTGGGGTCGGGGCTGGAGCGTTCACGACCTTGTCGGTGAGGCCGGTTGGCGCTCCGGTTCCGGTGTTGTCGACCGGACCCGGACCAGCCGAGCTTGGCCGTGTTGCGTTGGAGGCGGTTCGATTCGGCTCGGTCGACGCTGCTGGGCTTGAGCGCCGCGCAGAAGAACTGGGCGGCCGGGTCGTTACGGGATCCTCGCTCGCTGCAGGTCTCGATCTGACGATTCGCTGTATGGACCTGGTCGGTCCAGAGAATCTCGAGTCGGCATCGAGCGTCGCAGCGCTTGCATCACGCGCCGGCGAACCAGACCGCTCCGACCCCGCGTGTCCGGCAATCGCTGCGGTGCGTGTCGACCCCCGCTTCGTCGCGGCCGTGACCGACGCTCTCGCAGGGTCCCCGGTGCGGGTCGTGTCGGGCACCGCAAGGATTGCGATTGGCGAGCATCGGCCATCGCAGCGGTTGGTCGAAATCGGTGAGACCGTTACCGCTGGAGCCCACGAGGTCGACATCGTCTTCGAAGGCGGGCAGCGGTATTCGGACGGTATCGATCGATGGTACGAAGCGATCGTGGCCGCGACGCGTGCGTGCGCGCCGGCAAAGCTCAACGTCGGTCTCGAGCTCGGTGGGCTCGACGGATACCAGGAAGTTCGGCGCGCCTCGATGGTGGCGATGGCGGCCGGGGCCGACATGATCAGGATCGCTACCGGGACCCGTACACCACGAGCGTCGCAGGCCGCAGTCCTCTGCGTGAGCGAGGCGATCAGCGATTTCGCAGTGCAGAGCGGACGGCGAGTCGGTTTGAAGGTCGACGGCAACGCGCTGGGTGTCGAGCAGGCGCTGCGCTATCTGGTGATTGTCAACGAGACGTTGGGAATCGCCTGGCTCCGCCCCGATTGGTTTCGCCTCGCATCGACGGGCCTGCTCGATGAGGTAGTCGAGCAACGTCGGACGGGGCGTTCATGACCCCAGGCGACCCCACCTTCAACGCCACGAGGTCCGCCGGCGGTTTCGCCGACTACTCGCCGGCGCTTGAGAACCGGCGACGTGTCGTCATACGTGAGGTCTACGCCCACGTGATCGACGGGGCATTCGTGCCATCGGCCAGTTCGAAGACGCTCACGGTCGTTGAGCCGGCAACGGGTGAATCACTCGCGGAGGTGGCCTCCGGGAATGCCGCGGACGTCGACCTCGCGGTTCGGGCGGCGCGTCGTGCATTCGACAGGTTGTGGAACGACACGGACCCGCTCGAGCGCGGCAGGCACTTGTTTCGCCTCTCGCAGGTGATACGACGGCGATGCCGCGAGTTCTCGGTCCTTGGAGCGATCGAAAGCGGCCGACCGGTGCGTTGGCTGCGGGAGACCGACGGGCCGGCGGCGGTGGCGCAGATCTTCCATTTCGCTGGTTGGGCCGACAAGTTGGAGTGGGCCGTCGGAGGCGGTGTGAGACCGGTCCCCCTCGGTGTGGTGGGCGTCATCTTGCCGCCGGGGGCCGGCGTGGCAGCATTGGCGCGCTCCGTCGCTGCGGCGTTGGCAGCTGGAAACACCGTCGTGGTGAAGCCATCTCAACGCGCGTCGCTGAGCGCGTTGATGTTCGCTCACATCTGCCGCGAGGCAAGGTTGCCTCCAGGGGTGGTCAACGTGGTCACCGGCGGCGACGACACGGGGGCCGCACTCGCTGCTCACCCGGCGCTGGGGGCCCTGGAGTTCACCGGTTCGGCTGAAGCCGGCAAAGCCGTCGCACAATCGACGGCGAAGGCTGGCACCCGGTTGTTGTTGGAACTGGAAGGCAACTCCGCGCAGCTGATCTTTGACGACGCGCCGCTCGATCAGGCGATCGACGCGGTCGTGCGTGGAATTTGGCAACATCGAAGCGAGCCATGGGATGTCGCGAGCCGAGTGCTCGTCGAGGAGTCGATCGCAGAAGAGGTGGTCGACCGTCTCGCCCGGAGACTGCAGCAGGTACGGGTAGGAGACCCGCTCGACAACAACACCGACGTCGGCCCGCTCGACTCGGCCGAACAGGTGGGTCGGACTGAGGCTCTGGTGGCGGCAGCGAGGCAAGATGGGGCTGAGGTCGTTCGCTGGGCCAAGCGGCCGCCCGAGCGCGGATGGTTCGTCAAACCGACCCTCTTGCACCGAGTTGAATTGCCTCATCGCTCGCTGGCTGAGGTGACCCGCGGTCCGGTGCTCAGCGTGTTGACATTTCGGACTCACGACGAGGCCGTAGCGATTGCGAATCAGGTGGCGTCGGGGCGGTCGGCCGGGGTGTGGACCACCGACGCTGCCCGCTCACAGTGGGTGGCCGATCAGCTGCACGCCGGGTTTGTGTGGGTGAATTCCTACGACCTGGTCGACCCTGCGAGTCCGACTTGGGGACTCGCCCGGTCGCTGGGAGGGGACCGTGGAGGGCGGTTCGGGGTCGGTGCTTATCTCGAGCTGTCCGCCGATCGCGGCCGGTGCGAGGGCGCCAGCGCAATCGACGGGTGTCGGCCTCGACACGGCGACGGGGGAGAGACGCCATGAGTTCGGTCGATCCGCGGAGAGCCTCCCCGATGTCGACGACGTCTCGACGTCGTTACCGGCATCTCATCGGCGGTGCCATGGCCGAATCGATGTCGGGGCGTTGGGCGGAGGTGACCCTCGCCGACGGTACGACGGCAGGGATATGCGAGGCGGACACGGCCGAGGTTTCCGCCGCGGTCGCGGCCGCCATCGACGCACGCTCGGAGTGGGCAGCGCTGGCACCGCAACGGCGAGGCCAGGTGCTCTTCGAGGTGGCAGAGGCGCTCGACGGTCACCGCTCACATCTGGTCGAGGAGTTGTGCCTCGGAGGCACCGACCGGGAAGCGGCGGAGGCGGAGGTCGCCGAGACCATCGATTGCTGGACACATTGGGCCGGGTGGGCAGACAAGCTTGCGGCGGTGTTCGGCGGCGCCAGTGCAGTGGCCGGGTCGTTCCTCGCTTCGACCACCCCGCACCCGATCGGTGTTGTCGGCGTTGTCGCCTGCGCCCGACGCCCTCTGTTTGCGTCGGCAGCGTTGGTGGCTCCGGTCGTCGTTTCAGGCAACGCGGCGGTGGTCCTGGTAGACGGATTTGCCCCATGCGGTCCGCTTGCCGTCGGCGAAATCCTCGCAGCGAACGATCTTGCCGCTGGAGTGATCAACCTGTTACACGGCCCGGCGCCGACGCTGTCATTGGCCCTCGCTGACCGGGTCGATGCGATCGCGCTGCCCGAGGTGGCCATCGGCCTCGACCTGGTGGGGGAACTGGCGGAGCGGGCCAGCAGGCGGTTCGTGAGGGTCGTCCGCCTGAGCGATGCCCGCGATCCGCGTGGGGCAGCCGAGTTCGTCGAGTTCTCGACGGTGTGGCACCCCGCCCGCGTGTGATGTGGTCGCCGATCAAGCTGAGCGTGGTCTTGGTGGGGTTTTACCCACCGGGTGGCTGTGAACGAAGCTGTAGCGATGTGGATCGATAACCACTGCCATCTTCCGGCCGATCAGCCGGAACTCGTGCGTCAGCTGATCGACGAGGCGGCTGCCGGGGGCGTGGAGGCCTTCGTCAATGTCGGATGCGACCTCGCCGGGTCAGCGGCGGCAATCCGAGTCGCCCGAGATCACCCTTCGGTCTACGCGACGGTCGGCGTCCACCCCCACGACGCGAAGGACGGCACGGACGGGATTCGCGATCTTGCGGGCGGCGACCAGGTCGTGGCGATCGGGGAATGTGGACTCGATTACTTCTACAACCATTCTGAACGCGAGGTTCAACGAGCGGTGTTCGCCGAGCAGATCGGCCTCGCCCACGAACTTGGCTTGCCGCTCGTCATCCATTCGCGCGAGGCGTGGAAGGAGACCTTCGAGATCCTCGATGTCGAAGGGGTGCCTCGCAATACGGTGTTTCACTGCTTCACCGGAGGTCCGGGAGACGCCGAGGAGTGTCTCGAACGCGGCGCCATTTTGAGCTTCAGCGGAATCGTGACCTTCCCATCCGCTGAGGACCTCAGGCAAGCGGCAATGATGTGCCCGCTCGACAAGATGATGGTCGAGACCGACTCGCCGTACCTCGCCCCGGTCCCGCACCGGGGCAAGCCGAACCGTCCCGCGCACGTCGCAGTCGTCGGGGAGTACCTCGCGCAACTCCGAGGGGTCGATGGTGAACACTTCGCTCAGCTGACCTCGGCGACGACTCGGTCGTTCTACGGGTTGGGGACCGACGGTGGAGTTGCGCTGAGTCGCGGAGCGGGGGCATGACGCCGATGCGCGGGGCGCAGAATTCCCCAGGCGAATCGGTTCGACGCGTTTTCATCATCGTGTTGAGCGTTCTGACCGTCGTGGCGGTTCCCTGGGTGATCATCGGCAAGATTCGAGATGGTGGATCCGAATCCACGGCCGCGACGTCGACGACGGCGCAGGTCGGTTCCACCTCGGTGGAGACGACGTTGATCGAGTCGCCCACGACGGTCGCCGAAGGCGGCGACGTGGTGCAGGTCGCGTTGAATCCGCGATGGGTTCAGCGGGGTACGAGTCGCTACTCCGAAACCGATGCGCAGCGGCGAGAACGGATTCGACGCCAGCAGCTCGGAGCCGTCGCTCCGTCGGAGTCGGCGGGGCGGGGCGACTCGACGGTTGACGCCTCGGAACCGACGCCGCAATCAGGTTCGGTGACAACGACGGTTGCGCCCCCGAAGAAGTCGACGACGACCGCTGCCGCGGGGACGGCGCCAGCCGCGACCGCCACCCCGACGACAGCCCCGATCCCGACGACCGCCGTCACGGTGCCCGAAGTGGATCCGGTCGAGCCGCCGGTGTCGATCGAACCACCGCCGGCGGTGGCTCCGGCCATGGAGGTCCTCAGTCCATGACCGAGCCGCGACCCGGTTCGACGTTACCGCTGTTGACCCGTACGCGGTTGCTTGAGGTGATGGCTGAACACGACCTCGCGCCACACCGCACCCTCGGTCAGAACTTCGTGATCGACCACAACACCATCCGAAAGATCGTGCGGCTCGCCGGTGTGCAGCCAGATGACGTGGTGGTTGAAGTCGGCCCTGGTCTGGGCTCGTTGACGCTCGGCCTGCTCGAGGCGGGGGCGTCGGTGCGCGCGGTGGAGATCGACGCCCGTCTCGTGCCAGCGATGCAAGCGATCACCGCGGGCGCCGCTGAGGTCACCGTCGCCGATGCGCTCGAGGTCGACTGGTCGAAGGTGACGAGAGGCGAACCCTGCACCCTTGTTGCGAATCTGCCCTACAACGTCGCGACCCCGGTCGTGTTGCGCATCCTCGATGAGGCGCCCGAGATCGGTCGGCTGGTCGTCATGGTGCAAAAGGAGGTCGCCGAACGGCTGGCTGCCACGCCTGGTTCGAAGGCGTACGGTATCCCGTCGGTCAAAGTGACCTACTGGGCCACCGCGCGAATGGTGGGCACCATCGGTTCGGAGGTGTTCCATCCGCGTCCGAAGGTGACCTCTGCGCTCGTGGAAATCATCCGGAGACCCCAGCCCGTCGATGGCTCCGATCCGACCGCGTTGTTCGCTCTGGTGAAGACGGGGTTCGGGCAGCGGCGAAAGACGCTTCGGCGTTCGTTGTCATCGCTGGTCGACGACGAGGCGTTCGTCGCCGCCGGGGTTTCCCCTTCGGCGAGGGCCGAAGAACTCGACGTGGTGGCCTGGTGTCGTCTCGCTGCGGCGGTTCGTAACAAGGCGGAGTCAGCGCTGTCATAGGTTGGTGGACGATGATTGAACTCCTTGCACCGGCGAAGCTGACCGTCTCGTTGCGCCTGACCGGCGTGCGGCCCGACGGCTATCACCTGATCGATGCCGAGATGGTGTCGCTCGATCTGTGCGATCGGCTGTGGATGTCGCCGGGACGCGGTGTTGAGATGCGGGGTCGCTACGCCGGGGAACTGGCCGGGCCGACCGACGGTACCGACCTGGTGTCGAAGGCGCTACGCCTGATCGGTCACGAGGCATCCGTGGTCGTCGAAAAGAACATTCCTGCCGGCGCCGGACTCGGGGGAGGTAGTAGCGACGCGGCCGCCATTCTTCGATGGGCGAACTTCGACGACCTCGCGGCGGCGGCGGAGCTCGGCGCCGATGTCGCCTACTGCCTCGTCGGTGGGCGGGCCCGGGTCCGCGGCATCGGGGATATCGTCGAGCCGCTGGACGAGCGCCGCCAGACGTTCACCTTGGTGACGCCTCCCGTGCATTGCTCCACCCCGGTCGTGTACCGGGTCTGGGACGAGCTTGGGGGCCCGACCGCGCCGATGGACGCGGTCGAACCGAACGACCTGACCGAAGCTGCGCTGATGGCATTTCCGGAGATCGCTCGGTGGAGAGACGAACTCGCCGAGGCGAGCGGTCTCACCCCCCGGCTAGCGGGGAGTGGGTCGACCTGGTTTGTAGAGGGCAGCTTCCCCGGCGCCGGTAGACAGGTCGTGACGACGTTGTCATGACGCGTTCGGCGGCCGGAAAATTCTCCGGCCCTGGGGTTACTTGCCGCGTGCTCGACGTTGGTGACGAGTGCGGCGAAGGAGCTTGCGGTGCTTCTTCTTCCGCATCCGCTTACGGCGTTTCTTAATCAATGAACCCATGGCGGGTGGAACTCTAGCGAGCACCCCCGTACGCGTGCGAACCCGCTGGTGTTCGACACAACACCACCACCCTTCACAGTTCTTGCACGCGGCGCCTACTTCCGTTCGGGTGCGTGCACCGGTAGCGTGGACACGGCCCGTTCGCGTACGGCCGGACGGCGAAGGACCACAGGAGGGACACTCCGGTGGCGTAGGGAAGTTGAGGTTTCATGTCTGAGCTCGGGACGACGGCGGTGGGCACACTGGCGACACTGCCTGATCCGACCCTTGTCGAGGAACACAACCCG
Organism: Microthrixaceae bacterium; assembly: GCA_023957975.1. NCBI lineage: Bacteria > Bacillati > Actinomycetota > Acidimicrobiia > Acidimicrobiales > Microthrixaceae > Microthrixaceae bacterium. The sequence continues at coordinate 260,922 of JAMLGM010000003.1, forward strand.
ATCAGTTTCCGCTTTCCCCGTCGTACCTGGTTGCTGATCGGGCTGGCGACGCTGGTGGCAGGAGTTCTGGCGTCGCTGGCGACACTGGCGTTGCCCGAGCAGTACGCGGTGACCCGGACGTTGTTCGTGATGAACAGTTCCAATCCGACCGATATCGATACCCTCACCCGACTGCTCGAGGAGCTCATCGCCGACAAGGGCTTTGCGATGGAGCTCAAGCAGATGGCCGATGTCGATCTCCCCGTCGAGAAGGTCAAATCGATGGTGAGCACCAACCGGCCACCGTTGTCGGCGTCGCTCGACGTCGTTGTTCGCGCCGCCGACAGGGAAACGGCGGCGACCCTTTCGGCCGCGATCGTTCCCACGCTGGAAAAGGTCTTCGAAACCCCCTTCAAGAACGTCCCCATCAGCTCGCGTATCGCCACGCCGGTGGTGTTGGACATGTGGGAAGGCGGCGTCGCCGAACAGGAATACGTTCCGTGGTGGATGGGCTTCGTGGCCGGCGCTGCCGTTGCGTTCATGTTCGGGTTCGTGGTCGCTGCGTATCGCCAGTATCGGCGTCCGGTGATCGCCTCGGCGCGAGACGTGGGAGAGGCGCTCGATCTCCCGGTGCTCGCTCGCGTCGCGACGATCGGCGACGGCCGAGGAACCAACCCGTCCGACGCCGTTCTCGGCATGCTCAGCGCGATCGAACGGTTGGGAACCGCGGGCCCGATTCATCGCCTGGTGGTCGTTGGCCCCGAGGCGGATCTCGAGCGTTCGAAGCTCGTGTTGGCGCTCGGGTGTGCCATCGCCCGAAATTTCGATCAGCCGGTGGCGATCGTCGACGCTGACCTGCAGAACGCGTCGCTGTCCAAGTTGGTCGGAGCGATCGATGAACCGGGTCTCGCGGAATGCCTCAGCGGCGATCTCCGGGTCGACCAGACCCTGCTTCGCATCGAGAACGGACATATGCCCGCGGTCCTCGACTCGATGGCTCCTCCTGCGGGCATGATCCGATTGATGCCCGCAGGCATCGATCGGAGCGGCAACCTGTTGCGCATGCGGTCGAACCTTCACCAGGTGCTCGGCACGATGTCGGGCAAGTACGTCGTGATCATCGACGGCCCGCAGGTGCCGGGATCGGTGCCGACCCACCAGTTGTTGACGCTTGCCGATGCGACGGTCGTCGTGGTGACAGAGGGGGGCACTTCGATTCGCGATGCCAGGTTCACCGGCAACGCGGTTCGGTCGAACACGACGAATCCGGTTGGCGCGGTGGTCCTGCGCCGGTGAACGCAACCCGTATTTGTGAAGAAACTGAGGAAACCCCCTTGAGTGTTGAAGGGCGGCGTGCTTAGCTCTTGAGGTACTTGGGGAGTCGAGAGTCATGACGACGCGGCGTCGGGGCTCGGCACTGTTTGGGAAACCAACGGGAGTTGATCGATGCTGAAGCCTGCCGCTGCGAGGCCATCCGAACACGACGCATCGGAATTCGAGGCGTCCGAGAGCTCGAAGCGTCGATCGCTGCGGCTCGTCGGTCGAGACGGGGGATTCGCCAGCGATTCGCACGGCGACGCGGCGCCGTTCACCCAGCAACAACGTCGGGGTATCGGCGCATGGGCGTTGTTGCTCGGCGTTGCTCTCGACGCCGTCATCGTCTTGGGGGTCGCCTACCTCACGAGGCGGGGTTCCGGGAGCGATCGCGACCTTGGCAACATCATTCTCGCCTATACAGCGATTTCCACGGTGCTCCTCCTGCCCACGCACCGTCGCGGTCGGGTGGTTCCACGCCCGAGCGAAACCGCCCTTTCGGTTGTCGTGCGCATCGGATTGGCACCGCTGATCGCGTCGGTGCTCGCCGGGTGGGTCTCCGCCGTCGACATCACGGTCTGGGCCCAGTTGGTCGCCATCACCTCGGCACTCGTGCTGCTGGGCAGGCTCGTGTCGTTCAAGCTCGTCCAGGGCCTGCGTTCTCGTGGGTACGACCTGGAGGATGTGATTCTCGTCGGCGCCGGGGCGGTCGGCCGCGACCTCGCCGAGGCCATCGACCAGAACCCGGACTGTGGGCTGTTGCCGATCGGGTTTCTCGACCGCTTCGACGAGCGCGGCCGTCTTCCGGTGATCGATCGCCCCGAGAACCTCGCCGAGGTCTGCGCGGAGCGCAACATCCGCCACGTCATCTTGGGGTACGGTGCCGCCACCGAGCACGAGATCGTCGGGTATGTCCGCCAGTGCGCCGCCATGCCGATCCAGTTCTACACGGTTCCACGATTCTTCGAACTCGGGGTGGCCTCCGGTGCCACCGGCTTCGAGGTCGACGGGTTCGCCATCACCACGCTCGGCCGCGCCGGACGTCACCACCTCATGTGGCCACTCAAGCGGGCATTTGACCTCGTAGTGACCAGCGTGATGTTCATCCTCACGCTGCCGGTGTTCATCGTCGTCGCCGCGGCGGTCAAACTCACCAGTCCCGGCCCCATCCTGTTTCGCCAGGAACGGGTGAGTGTCGACCACGTCCCATTCGAGATTCTGAAATTCCGCACGATGGCCCATGTCGCCGATCCGAAGAAGCAGGCGGAACTCGATCAGCGTGCACAGGCGGTCAACCTCGACGACGACCGAATCACTCCGATCGGTCGGTTCCTTCGCAAGTCGCACCTCGATGAGCTTCCCCAGTTGATCAACGTGTTGAAGGGCGAGATGTCGATCGTCGGTCCGAGGCCGGAGCGTCCGTACTTCGTCGACCAGCACTCCGAGGAGTACCCGGCCTATGCCCACCGGCATCGCGTTCCGGCCGGGATTACCGGCTGGGCGCAGGTGAACGGGTTCTGGGGCGATTCGTCGCTGGAGACTCGCGTGCGTCTCGACAACCGCTACATCGACGACTGGTCGCCGGTGCGCGACCTGGTGATCGGGCTGCGCACGATCCCGACGCTGCTCGGCAAGCGCCGCTGAGCGCGCGCTGTGGTTCCTGCCACGACGAGGTCTCGGTAAGACTGCTCGAATGACTTCGACAACTCCGCGCTCCGGTGGCCAGCCGCTCGTGAGCGTCGTGATCCCTGCGTACAACGAAGAACGGTCCATCTCCACGTGTCTCGACGCGGTGTTGGCTCAGACGTGGGACAACCTTGAGGTGCTGGTGCTCGATGGTGGTTCCCAGGACCGAACCCGCGAGATCGTGGCGGAGTACACCGCCGTCGACCCGAGAGTTCGCGTCGTGGCGAATCCGGGGCGGACCCAGCCGGCCGCGTTGAATGCCGCCCGTGCGAGCATCACCTCGGACTGGATGATCCGGATGGACGCCCACAGCACGATTCCCGCCAATTACGTCGAATCGGTGATGGCGCACCTCGGTACCGGAAAGTGGGGTGGGGTCGGCGGTCGCAAAGACGGTGTCGCCACCACCGCCGCCGGCCGTGCCATCGTCGCCGCGCTCGGGTCCAAGTTCGGGGTCGGCAACTCGAAGTACCACCACAGCACCGAGGTGGAAACCGTCGATCACATTCCGTTCGGCGCCTACCCGATGTCGGTCGTCAACGAACTCGGTGGTTGGGATGAGTCGAACGTGTCCAATGAGGATTTCGAGTTCGACTACCGCGTGCGGCAGTCGGGACGCGAGCTGCTTTTCGACCCGGGCATCGTCATCTTCTGGCAGACCCGGGAGACGATCGGGTCGTTCTTCGAGCAGTATCGACGCTATGGCAGAGCCAAGGCTGTCACGCTGCTCACCCACCCGAAATCTGCCTCGCCGCGCCACGTCCTGCCGGCCGTGCTGGCGTTGGCGATGATGTTCGCGGCGGTCATCGGCTGGCGCAAGCCCAAGGTCGCGGCTGCGATCGTCACGCCCTATCTCGGCGGCATCGCGGTGGCGACCGCGTCGATCGCACCTAAGTTGACCGCCCCGGAGTCGCTTCGATTCGTTCCGGGTGCGTTGATGGCGATGCATTTGGGGTACGGCGTGGGATTGTTGGAAGCGTTCGTGCTGGGTCGGCGTAACCGCTGAGGCGCGGTTCGGATTCGCGGCGGGCCACGGTGGTTTCGGTTGTGGAATGACGGGTTCGATCGAATACGCTCAACAGATCCTTCGCGGGTAGTTCAATTGGCAGAACACCGGACTTTGAATCCGGTTGTTGCAGGTTCGAGTCCTGCCCCGCGAGCATTCATCGATTCGTCCGCACGGATGATGCGGGCGGTGCCGGGGGCGCCGTGACCACAACAGTCGAGCAGCGACGTCCGCTCTACGCCGTGGTGCTCGCGGCTGGGGAAGGGTCGCGGATGAAATCCGAACGACCCAAACCGTTGCACCGGTTGTGCGGGAAACCGATGCTGGCCTACGTCCTGGAGTCCCTCGAGACGAGTTCGGTCGATGCGATCGCCATCGTCGTGGGTCACAAGGCCGAGGTGGTGACAAAGAAGATCACCGAACATCCGCTGTCGACCGCACTGCATTTCGCTCACCAAGAGGTACAGCGCGGCACCGGAGACGCAGCTCAGATTGGCCTTGCCGGTCTGCCGGAGGATGTCGATGACGACAGCGACGTGATCGTCCTGCCCGGCGATGCGCCGCTATTGCGCGCAGAAACGATGCGCGAGCTCGTCGAGCGGCATCGCAGCAGCGGTGTGGCGGCGACGCTGCTGACCGCGGAGCTCGACGATCCGACCGGGTACGGCCGGATCGTGCGGGCCGCGGGCGGGGCGGTGGTCGACATCGTCGAACAAAAGGATGCGACCCCCGATCAACTCGCCATCCGCGAGGTCAACACGTCGATCTATTGCTTCAAACGTTCGCTCCTCACACCGGCCCTGCGGCGACTCAGCCCGGACAACGCGCAGGGCGAGTACTACCTGACCGATGTCGTGAAGGTGCTTGCCAGTGCGGGCCATAGCGTCGACTCGATGATCGCGCCCAACCCGGAGGAGGCTTCGGGGGTCAATGACCGGTTGCAGCTGTCCCATGCGGAGGCGGAGATGCGTCGCCGCACGAACGAGGCGTTGATGCGGTCGGGTGTTTCGATGCTCGATCCGGCGACGACCTATGTCGAAACGACCGTGACCGTCGGCCGTGACGTGACGCTGTTTCCCGGTGTCGTCCTCCAGGGGCGAACGGTGATCGGCGAAGGCGCCGAGATCGGTCCGAACTCGCGCCTCGTCGACAGCGTGGTCGGACGCGACGCGATCATCGAGTCGACGGTCGCTCGAGGAGCGGTGATCGGCGACCGCGCCGTGGTCGGTCCATTCGCCTGGTTGGGCGCTGGGTCCGAGATCCCGTCCGACGCGGTCACCGGAGCGTCCTACAATTCTGACACCGCCCAGCCCTGATCGGGAGTTGCTCATGGAGCTCGTCACCAAGAAGCGTTTGCACCTCGTCGCGGGGCGTAACAATCGCCCGCTCGCAGAGGAGGTGGCGCAACGCCTCGATGTCTCGCTCGGACCGATCTCGGTGTCGGAGTTCGCCAACGGTGAGCTCCACTGCAAGTACGGCGATTCGATCCGCGGCTCCGACGTGTTCATCTTCCAGGGGCATTCCTCGACACCCGAACTGTCCATCAACGACGCGTTGATGGAGCACCTCATCATGGTCGACGCCGCCCGCCGCGCCTCGGCCAAGCGGATCACGGTCGTCGCTCCGCTCTACGGGTATTCGCGTCAGGACCGAAAGGCAGAGGGACGCGAGCCGATCACGGCGAAACTCATCGCCGATCTGTTCAAGGTGGCGGGTGCGAAGCGGCTGGTGTCAGTCGACCTGCATTCAGGGCAGATCCAGGGGTTCTTCGACGGCCCGGTCGATCATCTCACGGCGATGCCGGTTCTGGTGCAGTGGATGCAGGACAACCTCGGCGATACCGATCTGGTCGTGGCATCCCCCGACGCCGGCCGGGTGAAGGTCTCCGAGCGCTACGCGAACCAGTTGCACGCGAACATCGCCATGGTTCACAAGCGTCGCGTGCGCGGTCTGAAGAACACCGTCGAAGCCAAAGATGTCGTCGGTGACGTCGCCGGCAAGGTGTGCGTGCTGATCGACGACATGATCGACACGGGCGGGACGCTGGTGGCCGCCGCCGAACTGCTGGCCGAACGCGGGGCGTCCAAGGTGTACGCGGCTGCGACCCACGGAGTCTTCAGCGGTCCGGCGATCGAACGGATCGAGAATTCCGTGCTCGAGAAGGTCGTGATCACCAACACCGTCTACCAGCCGCCCCAGAACCGGATCGCGAAGATCGAGGTCCTGTCGGCCGCCGGCATCATCGCCGACGCGATCGATGCGGTGTTCGAAGACACGTCGGTGTCGGAGATCTTCCACGGCGAGAACCAGCACTGATCCAAACGTCAGCGCTGACGCAAACCGCCGCGCTCCGGCACGATTTCGGGCCCCACTTGGCCCTCGCGGGGGTGGGCGGATAGTCTCTCAATCCGGCCTTGGCGCGTCCCCGCGCGGCCGTGACGTTCGTTTGAGGAGTAATTGTTATGGCTGAGGTCACCCTGACCGCCACCACCGGCCGCGAACTCGGCACCAGCTCGTCGCGCCGCCTGCGCGCCGAAGGCTTCATTCCCGCCACGGTGTACGGCATGGGCAAAGACGCGAGCTCGGTGCAGGTCGCTCGCCCCGACTTCCGCAAGGCGATGACGACCGACGCCGGTGTCAACGCGCTCATCAAGCTCACGGTCGACGGTGAAACCGAGTACGCGCTCGTCAAGGAGATTCAGCGTCACACGGTTCGTCGTGAGGTGATCCATATCGACCTCCTGCGCATCGATCCCGAGGTTCCGATCGTTCTTGACGTCCCCGTCGTGTTGACCGGCGAGGCGAAGCAGGTCACCGCAGGTGGCGGCATGATCAACCAGCGTCTGCGTAGCCTCCGGGTGACGGTGCGGCCGGACTCGATCCCCACCGAGATCACGATGTCGATCACCAACCTCGATGTCGAACAGACCTTCACCGTCGGCGACCTGGCGTTGCCGGACGGGGTGACCACCGAGTTGGACCCGACGACGGCGGTCGTGTCGGCCCCGCTGACCCGCGCTGCAATCGTCGCTGCCCGCCAGGCGGCCAAGGGCGACGACGCCGCGGAATCCTGATCGCATCCGGTTCGCCCCGGCCCTGCTGATCGATCGTGGTGTTGCGGCGCGGCGGGTCCGCCAGGTCCGGTGCGAAGGAGCACACCACGACCCCGTGGGATCTGATGGTGGTCGGCCTCGGCAATCCGGGCCCGAAATACCGCGGGACCCTGCACAATGTCGGAGTCGAGGCGATCGAGTTGATCGCCGAGCGAACCGGCTCGCGGTTTCGGACCGCCAAGGAATCGGCGCTGGTCGCGGAGACCCGGCTTGGTCCGGCGCGGGTGGCGCTGGTCTTTCCGCAGACCTACATGAACGAGTCGGGCCGAGCCGTGGCCCCGCTGGTGAAGCGTTACGGAATCACCGACCTGTCAACGCTGGTGGTCGTGCACGACGAGCTCGACCTCGAGCCGGGCCGAATGAAGGTGAAATTCGGCGGCGGGCTCGCTGGCCACAACGGTCTTCGTTCCATCAAGGCCCACCTGCATTCCGACGGGTTCACGCGCATCCGCATCGGGGTCGGTAAGCCCCCGGGTGGCAAGGACCGAGGGGCGGATCACGTGCTGGCCCAGCCGACGAAACGCGACCGCGAACTGATTTCGGTGTGCGTGCACGAGGCGGCGGACGCGGTCGAGATGATCCTGACCGATGGGGTGGAGGCTGCGATGGGTCGGTATAACCAGAAATGACCGTGACCGACCCACCGAGGCTCGAAGCGGGCCGCAGCGCATTCGACGGTGCAGGGGCGTTGGGCGCACTCGCTCCGCTCTTGCGCGATGAGCCGGCGCTCACGTCGACCTTTGGTCGGGTCTCGGCGACCATGGCGGTGCCCGAACCCGCTCGGGCCGCGACGATCGCAGCGATCGCCACGTTGTCGGAGCGTGCGCCGATCGTCGTGGCAACGCCGACCGCGCAGGATTGTGAGCGCCTCGCGAGCGATCTGGTGAGCTTCCTTGGACACGACGCGGTCGAGACCTTTCCGGCTTGGGAGACCCTCCCGTTCGAGCGCGTCAGCCCGTCGGTCGAAACGATGGGGCGACGTCTGCGCACGATGTGGCGTCTGCGGACACCCGGACGGTCGCCGAGGGTCGTCGTGGCCTCAGCGCGGGCGCTCGTGCAGCGCCTCGGCCCGCATGCGGATGACGTCGAACCGGTCGTGGTCAGACCCGGCGCGGTGATCGACCAGGAACGGCTCGTGGGCGGCCTGGTCCAGGCCGGCTATCGCCGTGAATACCAGGTGGAACACCGCGGCGAACTGGCGGTGCGCGGTTCGATCGTCGACGTGTGGCCATCGACGGCGGACGGTCCGATTCGAATCGATCTGTGGGGCGATGAGGTCGATCGGCTCACCTCGTTTTCGGTCAACGATCAGCGATCCGATACCGATGTCGACCAGGTTGAGATCTTCCCGTGTCGCGAGCTGATGCTCACCGACGAGGTGCGCGAGCGTGCGGCAGCGCTCGAGACCTCCGAGCCGTGGGGTGCCGAAACGTGGGCGCGCCTTGCCGGCGGAGAAACGTTCGACGGCATGGAGTCGTGGCTTCCGTGGTTGGTGGCCGGCGGGGCGTCTGGCGACGGGGAACGGGTGCTGTTCGATCTCATCGGCGACGACGCGCAGGTGGTCCTCGTCGAACCGCGACGGATGCGCGATCGGGCCGGTGACATCATCGCTGAAGAGGTCGACCTGGCGCGGGTGCTGTCGGGAACGTGGGGGGCGAGTTCGGACGGGGTGCTGCCGCGGCTGCATCTCGATTTCGATCGGTTGCTGAGCCACACACGGGCGCCGAGTTGGTCGATGACGGTCGCTCCCGAAGGGCCCGAGGTCGAGACGATCCAGGCGGCCGGGTGGGCGTCGGCCTCCGGCGACGGTTCGCGCTTGGTTGCACAATTGAAGGATCTCGCCAGCACGGGGTATCGCATCGTCGTCGCGGCGGAGGGTGCAGGATCGGCCGAGCGGCTTGCCCGGCTGCTCACCGAACAGGGTGTGTCCTACCCGCTGCACCTTGAGGGCGGCCCGGCGCTGTGCGAGCCGGGCGGTCACATCGTCGTGGCGCCGCTTCACCGCGGATTCATTCTCACGACCTCGAAGGTCGCGGTGCTGAGTGAAGCAGACCTGACGGGTCGTCGTCGCACTCACCGGGTCGTGCGCGCCCGCAAGCGTCAGTCGGAGAGCTACTTCGACGACCTCAAGGTGGGCAGCTACGTCGTACACCACCACCATGGGGTTGCTCGCTTCGGCGGCATGGTGAAGCGAAGCATCGGCGGGGTCGAGCGGGACTACCTGCTGTTGGAATACCGCGGCGACGACAAGTTGTACGTGCCCTCCGAGCAGATCGACTCGGTGCGGCACTACTCCGGCGGCGAGACGCCGACCCTGTCGAAGATGGGGGGCGCTGATTTCGCCAAGGCCAAGTCCAAGGTCGCGTCAGAGGTGGCGACCATCGCCCAGGAGTTGGTGGTGCTGTACCAGAAGCGGGTGCATACGCCAGGAATCTCGTTCGCGGCCGACACTCCGTGGCAACACGAGATGGAAGACGCGTTCGCGTTTGCCGAAACCCCCGATCAGCTAGCGGCCATCGCCGACGTCAAGGGTGACATGGAAGCCGATCGGCCCATGGATCGACTGGTCATCGGTGATGTGGGGTTCGGCAAGACGGAGGTCGCGATCCGCGCCGCGTTCAAGGCGGTGCAGGACGGATACCAGGTGGCGGTGCTCGTGCCCACGACACTGCTCGCGCAACAGCACTTTGCGACGTTCTCGGAACGCTTTGCCGCCTATCCGGTTCGCGTTGAGGTGATGAGCCGTTTCCTCACCGCGAAGCAGGGCAAAGAGGTCGCCGCCGGGCTGGCCGCGGGCGAGGTCGACATCGTGATCGGGACTCACCGCCTGTTGTCGGGCGACGTCGAGTTCAAACGGCTCGGCCTGTTGGTGGTCGATGAGGAACAGCGCTTCGGGGTCAGCCACAAGGAGGCGATCAAGCAGTTCCGCACCGACGTCGATGTGCTGACGTTGACCGCGACCCCCATCCCTCGAACGATGGAGATGTCGCTCACCGGAATTCGGGACCTGTCGCTGTTGCAGACGCCGCCGGCTCAACGTCAGCCGATCCTCACCTATGTCGGCGAGTACGACGACCGGGCGGTGGCCGAGTCGATCCGCCGTGAGCTGCTGCGCGAGGGGCAGGTGTTCTTCGTGCACAATCGGGTGGCCGACATCGACCAGAAGGCCGAGGAGCTGCGCGACCTGGTGCCCGAGGCTCGCATCGCCGTCGCTCACGGACAGATGGATGAGGGCACGCTCGAACGTGTGGTGGTCGAGTTCTGGGAAGGCGCGTACGACGTGCTCGTGTGTACGACGATCATCGAGTCGGGCATCGACATGCCGACGGTGAACACGCTGGTCGTCGAGCGTGCAGATCTGCTCGGGCTCGGCCAGTTGCATCAGTTGCGCGGACGCGTCGGGCGCTCCGGCAGCCGAGCGTACGCCTATCTGTTCTTCCCGCCCGATCGTGAGCTGTCGGAGGAGGCCTACGAACGCTTGCGCACGATCGGCGAGGCCACCGAGCTCGGGTCGGGGTTCCGGATCGCCATGCGCGACCTCGAGATCCGCGGCGCTGGAAATCTGTTGGGAACGGGCCAGAGCGGCCATATCGCCGCCGTGGGCTATGACCTGTACTGCTCGATGGTCAACGAGGCGATCAACGAGTTGAACGGTGAGACGCCGACCGAACCGGCCGAGATCAAGATCGAGTTGCCGGTGGACGCCAACTTGCCGGCGTCCTATGTCGCCCGTGACGACCTTCGCCTCGAGGCGTATCGCCGGCTGGCGGTGGTGACGACCGACGCCGATGTCGACGACATTGCGAGCGAGTGGACCGACCGCTTTGGGCCGATCCCAGAGCCGGCCCAGTCGTTGTTGGACGTGGCTCGGGTTCGCGTGCAGTGCGTTCGCACCGGAGTCACCGAGATCTCGGTCGCCAAGTCGACCGGGTTCGGCGGTCCCGCGCTCGTCGCCAAGCTCGCTCCGCTCGAGTTGCCGCAATCGAAACAGATGCGTCTCGAGCGCCTGTACAAGGGGGCGCACTATAAGTCCGATCTGCGCCAAGTCCAGCTTCCTGTGAAGTCGGGTCGAGTCGTGATTGAGACCTTGTTGGACGCTTTTGCGAAACTCGTCCCCATCGATGACGTTGTTCCCGCCTCCGAGGTGACCTCCTCGGGCAAACGGGGCATCTGACCAGTACGATCTGAGGTTCTGTGAAACGACTTCTCGCCACCACCACCGCAGCCGCGTTGTCGCTTGCCATGTTCGCCACGGGCTGCGGGGTTGCCGCAGACGAGACGGCGGCCACCGTCGACGGCACCGACATCTCGACCCGCACGATCGGCGAACTCGCCGAGTCGAGCGAGATTCTCAAGAATCTGCAGATTGCCGCTACGTCGCGCGACGGTGTCGTCAACGCCGAAGCGGCGCGCGCTGCGTTGGGGCAGGTGGTCCAGGTTCGAGCGATCGAGGCGTTTGTCGAACGCTTTGGCGACGGGGTGACCGAAGCCGATCGGGCCGCGGCGGAAGCGATCTCCACCGGCGCGACCGACGAGGCCTTCGCCTCGCTCACCACGGACTATCTCGCGGCGAACAACGCGTTGACCAGGTTGTCGGATTCGCTCGCCGACATGGCCCCCGAAGAGGCCCGGTCGGAGCTCTTCCGTTGGACACACCGTTCGATCGGTGCGACCCACTGCATCGAGGCCGCGCTCGTCGACGGCGCGGCGGCCGAGCAGTTCGGCGCCGCGGTCGGCACCGACGCGCCGCTCGCAGATATCGACGCGGAAGCGATCGAGTTCACCCCGCTCACCGATGGTGAGGAGTGCCACGCTGAGGCGGTGCTCACCGGGTTTGTGACGCCCATTCGCAACGCCCCGATCGGTTCGTGGTACTCCGAGGAGATCACCGTGCAGGGGATGACCTACACGATGTTCGTCAAGAAGGGGTCCGAGGAGGCCACCTCGCTCGACAACCCCGCCACCGTCGAGTTGATCGACGGGATCATGTCGTCGGGGCAGACCACCCAGTTCCTGCAGTTCGCCGCCGTCAGCCAGGCCCGTGTGGCCATCGATCCGCGATACGGCACGTGGAACGTCGACCTGGGAGCCGTCGACTCGCCGTTGCGGCCGACGTTTCCGGCGGCTTCCTCGAGCAACGAACCCTCCCTTGAGGACCTGCTCGGAGCAGCGTGAGCCCGCAGGTCATCGTCGTCGGGCTCGGTCCGGGCGGCGCGGATCTCGTCACACAAGGCGCCCTCGACCTGATCGGGGCCAGCGAAGCGGTCTTCGTTCGGACGCAGCGACATCCCGCGTGCGCGATTTTCGCCGACGAGGCCGCACCGGGGCGACGTCAGGTGACCTACTTCGACGACGTCTATGACACAGCGCCGACGATGGACGACGTGTATCGCGAGATCGTCGATCGTCTGTGCGCAGCCGCCGTTGAGCACGGCTCGGTGGTCTATGCGGTGCCTGGGTCTCCGGTCGTGGCTGAACGGACCGTGCAGTTGCTGGTGGCCGATGATCGGGTGGAGACGAGGATCGTGGCGGCGTTGTCGTTTCTCGACCTGGCGTGGGCGCGACTCGGGATCGATCCGATCGATCGCGGGGTTCGGGTCGTCGACGGCCACCGATTTGCGACCGACGCCGCGGGCCAGACGGGCCCGTTGCTCGTGTGCCAATGCGACTCGGCGATGATCCTGAGCGACATCAAGCTCTCGCTCGAGGATTGGCCCGCCGAGCCGGTGACGGTCATCCAGCGACTCGGCTTGCCCGACGAGGCGATCTTCGAGGTGCCCTGGCAGGAACTCGACCGCGAGGTCGTGCCCGATCACTTGACGTCGCTGTACATCCCGACCCTCGACGCGCCGGTGGCGGCCGAGTTGGTCGCCTTCGACGAGCTGGTGCACGCGCTTCGCACCGGTTGTCCGTGGGATCGCGAGCAGACCCACGCCTCGCTGAAGCGTTACCTCCTGGAGGAAAGCTATGAGCTGTTGGAGGCGATCGACGACCTCGACCCCGTGACCGGAGACGGCGCCGACGAGTTGTGCGAGGAACTCGGGGACGTGTTGTTTCAGGTGTTCTTCCACGCGACGATCGCCGCCGAAGCGGGGTGGTTCACGCTTGCGGACGTTGCCCGCGACGTGCACGACAAGCTCTACCACCGCCATCCCCACGTCTTCGGCGATGCGGTCGTCTCCTCGACCGAAGAGATGGTGTCGCAGTGGGAGGCGACGAAGGTGGTCGAGAAGCAGCGCGAGTCGATGCTGGACGGAATTCCGCGCGAGCTCCCTGCGCTCGCCACGGCGCTGAAGATGGCGAAGAAGGCCGCGGCGAAGGGGTTCGTCGATGACGGTCCTGGCCCGCAGGTTCGAGCGCTTGCCGCCTCGATCGAGACCGCAGGGCTCGGGGTCGAGGATCTTGGCGATCTGCTGTTTGCGATCGCCGGGTCGGCGCAGGCCTCGGGGATCGACCCGGAGGATGCTTTGCGCCTGAGCAGTCGTCGGTTCCGGGAACGCTTCATCGAGGCCGAACAGGCCGAACAGGCCGAACACACGACTGTGGCGTCGGAGACGTCGGGGCCGCAGCGGTCCTGAGTCGGCCGCTGATTCGAGGCGGCCGCTGTATCGCGGCGGCTGCTGTATCGATGCGGCTCAGCGAATGATTCCGGCGCGTCGGTCGCGGGCGATGCCGAGGAGGTAGAGCTCGTCGTGCGCAAGGGTTGCCCCCGCGAGCGCCGTGATTTGCCCGGTCGGGTCGTAGGCCGGTGCCACCTCGACCAGGTCGGCGCCGACGATGTCGAGTCCAGCGAGCCCCATGAGGAGCTGTCGTGCCTGCCACGTCGTTGCACCACCGACGACCGGGGTGCCAGTGCCCGGGGCGTACGCGGGATCGAGGAAGTCGATGTCGACGGTGAGATAGCAGGGTCGAGCCCCGACGATTGCGCGGATCTCCGCGATCGTCGCATCGACGCCGAGTTCGAAGAAGCGATCGGCACCGATGACGTTGAACCCGTGTGTGTCGTTCGGGGTGCGCAGTCCGACTTGCACCGATGTCGTCGGGTCGATCAGTCCCTCGCGGGCGGCCCGCAGAAACATCGTGCCGTGGTTCAGTTCCTCGCCCGCATCCCAGGTGTCGCTGTGGGCATCGAAGTGGATGAGTGACAGCGTTCCATAGCGCTGCGAGGTCGCCTGCAACAGAGGGTAGGAGATGACGTGATCACCGCCGAGTGCGACGACGTTGACCCCGGCGTCGAGCAGGCGGCCGATGTGGTCGCGCACGTTCTGCGCCATTTCGGAGGGAATGCCGGGGTGATAGGCGATGTCGAAGTAGTCGATCGTGCGGTGACGCTCGAACACGTTCCATGTCCACGGCCACAGTCCGTCAGGGAACTCGCTGGAGAGCGTGGACGCCTCGCGAATGGCGCGGGGGCCAAAGCGGGCGCCGGGGCGATTCGTCACGGCGTTGTCGAACGGAACACCGACGATCGCGAGGTCGACCCCGTCGAGGTTCCGGGTCGCAGGCCGTCGGCCGAAGGACAGCTGGCCTCCCCAGGTCATGTCGAATCCTGCGGCGTCGGAGACATCGCCCGACTCGGGCTTGGTGGGGTCCGATTCCATGGGGCCAGCTTTGCAGCTGGATCGGCGTGAGCGGTGGTGGTGCCGGACCGGCGAATCGGTTTGGCGGGCGGGGACTCCCTGTGCTCCCATGAACCTCGAACTATCGTTGATTCGAACCGTTTGTGGAGTAGCCATATGAGCATCATCGAGCACATCCACGGTCGTCAGATTCTTGACTCCCGTGGCAACCCGACCGTCGAGGTGGAAGTCCTCCTGACCACCGGAGCCGCAGGCCGCGCCGCGGTCCCCTCCGGCGCCTCCACGGGGCAGTTCGAAGCGGTGGAGCTTCGCGACGGCGGCTCGGACTATCTCGGCAAGGCGGTCACCAAGGCGGTGGAGCACGTCAACGACGACATCGCCGAAGCGATCGTGGGGCTCGATGCGCTCGATCAGCGCCAGATCGACCGGATCCTGTTGGACGTCGACGGAACCCACAACAAGGGCCGACTCGGCGCCAACGCCATCCTCGGCGTTTCGCTTGCGCTCGCCCGCGCTGCGGCCGAAGAGGTCGGTTTGCCGGTGTTTCGCTACGTGGGCGGCGCGAATGCCCACGTGTTGCCGGTGCCGATGATGAACGTGCTCAACGGTGGCGAACACGCCGACAACAACGTCGACCTGCAGGAATTCATGATCATGCCGGTGGGCGCCGGATCCTTTTCCGAGGCGCTTCGATGGGGGACCGAGACCTACCACGTGCTCAAGAACGTGCTTCACGACAAGGGACTCAGCACCGCGATCGGCGATGAGGGTGGATTCGCGCCGAACCTCGCGAGCAACGAGGAGGCGGTGCAGTTGCTCATCGCTGCGATCGAAAAGGCGGGTTACGAGCCGGGTGAGCAGATCGCGATCGCACTGGATGCGGCGAGTTCGGAGTTCTACCGCGACGGCAACTACGTGTTGGCGGGCGAAGGCCGAACGCTGAACCCCTCGGAGTTCGCGGGCTACCTCGCCGAGCTCACCGACAAGTACCCGATCGTGTCGATCGAAGACGGCATGGCGGAAGAGGACTGGGACGGTTGGGCGGAGCTGACCCACCAGATCGGCGACCGAGTGCAGCTCGTCGGCGACGATCTGTTCGTCACCAACGTCGAGCGCCTGTCCCGAGGCATTGAAGCCGGGGTCGCCAACTCGATCCTGGTGAAGGTCAACCAGATCGGTTCGCTCACCGAAACGCTCGAGTCGGTGGAGCTGGCACATCGCAGCGGCTACACCGCGGTGATGTCGCATCGCTCGGGTGAGACCGAGGACACGACGATTTCCGATCTCGCCGTCGCGACCAACTGCGGCCAGATCAAGACCGGAGCTCCGGCTCGTTCGGATCGGGTCGCGAAGTACAACCAGTTGCTGCGTATCGAGGAGTTGCTCGGCGCGGATGCGGCGTTCCGAGGTAGTTCGGCGCTCGCCCGCGGGGCGGCAACGTCGTGACAGGCAGGCGTCGTGTCGTTCGAGTCGGGGTCGTGGTGGCGATGGTCATCGCGGTCTCCGTGCTGATCTCGCCGACGCGACGCCTGATGGCCCAGAGTCGTGACATGGCGGTGGCCGAGCAGCAACTCGTCGAGGTGAAATCGGAGAATCGGCGACTCTCCGAGCGGGTCTCCGCGCTGTCGTCGGATTCGCTCATCGAAATGGAGGCGCGCGAGCGCTTCGGGCGGGTCTATCCGGGCGACGAGTCGTACTCCGTGCCGGAGTCCGGTCCGATCGAGTTGCACCTGCCAGAGGTCTGGCCGTTCACCCGGGTGGACGAGGCGCTCCGCGAGGCAGCGGCTGGTTGAACGGCCGTTCAGGAGCGGTGGGTCCCGTGGTAATCTGATGGGACGTCAGAAGGTGGCCGCGACGGCCGGACCGGGGGTTTGTAATGGTTGATGTCCCGAGCTTCGACTCGCTCTTCATCGGCGGCAAGTGGGTCGCCCCCGCGAGCGATCGGCGTTTCGAGCTGCGAAGCCCGTCGACCGGCGAGCTGCTGGCGAGTGCTCCCGAGGCGGTCGAGGCCGATGTCGACGCGGCCATTGCCGCGGCGCGTGACGCGTTCGACAACGGCCCGTGGCCGCGCATGAGTGCGGCCGAACGTGGGGCGATCATGGACCGCTTCTATGACCTGTTCATCGAGCACTCCAACGAGTTGGCCGAACTGATCACCGCCGAGGTCGGCTCACCGTTGTTGTTCAGCCACTTCGGCCAGGTCGGAGCGTCGGGAATGACGCTCGACTTCTTCCGCAACCTCGTCAAGAGCTACGAGTTCGAACAGGTCCGCGACGGGATGTTGGGGCCGGTGCTCGTGCGTCGGGAGCCGGTGGGTGTGTGCGCCGGCATCATCCCGTGGAATGTGCCGATCTTCATCACGATGCTCAAGTTGGCCCCGGCGCTGGCATCGGGAAGTTGCATCATTTTGAAGCCGTCGCCCGAGACTCCGATCTCGGTGCTTCGCCTTGCTCAACTCATCGAGCAGGCCGGGGTTCCCGCGGGTGTCGTGAGTGTGCTGCCAGCGGGCCGCGAGGTGGGCGAACACCTCGTGACCGCGCCCGGTATCGACAAGGTGAGCTTCACCGGTTCTACCGCCGCCGGTCGTCGCATCGGCGCGCTGTGCGGCGAACGTTTGCGGCGTGTGACGCTCGAACTCGGCGGCAAGTCGGCGGCCGTGGTGATGCCCGATGCGGATTTCGTCGAGGTGGCACCACAACTTCTGCCTTACGGGATCATGAACAACGGCCAGGCGTGCGTTGCCCAGACTCGCATTCTGGTGCCGCGCAGCCGCTACGACGAGGCGGTGGAGGCGTTCAGCAACGCGGTGAGTGCGTTGAAGGTCGGCGATCCAGCGGAGATGGATACCGATGTCGGTCCGCTCATCGCCGAGCGACAGCGCGATCGCGTCGAGGGCTACATCGCCAAGGGCATCGCCGAGGGCGCTCGCGTCGCGGTCGGCGGCGGACGCCCGGACAGTGAGTCCGGTTGGTTCGTCGAGCCGACGCTGTTCGTGGACGTCGACAACAGGATGACGATCGCGCAGGAGGAGATCTTCGGACCGGTTCTGGCGATGATCGCCTACGAGGACATCGACGACGCGATCGAAATCGCGAACGACAGCGATTTCGGCCTGTCAGGGTCGGTGTGGGGCCCCGATGTGGATGCTGCTCTCGACGTCGCCCGTCAGATCCGAACCGGCACGGTGAGCATCAACGGGTTTGCCATGGAGTGGTCGGCGCCGTTTGGCGGGTTCAAGGACTCCGGCCTCGGTCGCGAACTTGGGCCGGAGGGCCTTGAGGCGTACCTCGAGGACAAGTCGATCGCCTTGCCCGCTGGCTACGAGCCGACGTTGACTCAGTAGGTTTCCACCGACCCCACCACTCAGCACTGCATGGCCGACAGTGCCAGCCGGCACTGTCGGGTCAGATGAGCGCGGTGCTGGCGCCGCCGTCGAGTAGTAGCGAGGTGCCGGTGATGAACCCGGCATGCTCGCTGCACAGGAACGCGGCGGCCGCTCCGAATTCGGCGGCGTCCCCGAGACGCCCGACCGGCACCGAAGCGGCCGCACCCGATGGGTCACCCCCGTGAAGCGCCAAGACCCGATCGGTGGCGTGAAGGCCGGGCTGGATCGTGTTGGCGGTCACCTTGTCGGCGGCGATCTCCAACGAGAGCGTCTTGATGAACGAGGTCATCGCTGCGCGCGCCGAACTCGACGCGGCGAGATTCGCGATGGGTTGACGCGCCCCGATCGAGGTGACGGCGATCACCCGACCCCAGCGTTGCGCCCGCATCGGCGAGACGACCGCTTGGATCAGTTCGACTCCGGAGATGAAGTTGAGTTCCAGCGCGCCGCGGTAGGCGTCCGGGTCGGTGCTCAACGCGGTGCCCGGAGGCGGCCCGCCAGCATTGGCGACCACGATATCGATGGTTCCGCCAAGTCGGTCCTGCGCCTCCGCTGCGAAACGGGTCGCGTCCCCTGGCACGGACATGTCGGCGACGATCGCGACGGCCCCGCTGCCGAGCGAGGCGAGCGCGGCGTTCAGACGGTCGGGGTTTCGCCCACAGATCGCCACGGCGACCCCCTCACCAGCGAGCGCCCGTGCGGTCGCGAGCCCGAGTCCGGCAGATCCTGCCGCAACGATTGCACGCCGATGTGAAATTCCGAGGTTCATGGTGCTCCCTGGTAGCTGCCGTTCGGACCCATCCTGTCGGACGTGATGCCACGCGTCACCCCCGACCACAGGAACGGATCGGCGTCCCGGCGGGGAGTCCACCGGTCGGGGGCGCGATGGTACGGTCGTGGTGATGTCCGTGCTCGCGATGCTGTTCGACCCGGCCGGGTTCGACCACCCGGTCGACCTGGCGCCGACCGACCGGTGGGGGGCGACGACGGTCCGTGCGGCCGCCGTCACGAACGTGTTGGCCATGGGCCTTGGAGAGGTCGTCGTCGTCAGCGACCGATCCGCCCACGCCGACCTTCGCGGCGAGGTCGAGGCGTTCAATCGAATCCATCGGCGTCGGTTCGCCTCGCCGCTCACCACGGCGGCGGTCCCACCGGTGACCGTCGACGCGAGTCGTGTTCTGGTTGGCTGGCTGGATCAGCCGACCGCGGCCCCGGCGTTGTGGCATCGCCTGCACCTCGCCGACCTTCCGGTGGTTAGCGCCGGGGTGATGACTCAGCGTGCTCCGATGGCGCTGGCGGCCCCGCGGTGGGACGCCGGTGCGCCGGGGGTGCCGATCCTCGGCGACACCGTTGCGGTCGAACTCGATGTGTGGGCGTCGTTTCAGCGCACGCCGACGCGGGATGGCGCGTATGTGCGCGAGTGCCTCGGGCGGGAGCCGCGTGCCGCCTTCACCATCGCTGCGCGACGTTGCGACGGCCGCCCGACCGTGATTGAGAACCCGCCGTTTCTCGACGACGGGACCCCGATGCCGACGCGGTTCTGGCTGGTCGATCCCGACTACAACCGTCGCATCGGCACGATCGAGGCAAGCGGCGCGATCGATGAGGTGGAGGCTGCCCTCGGCCTTGAGGTGCTCGCCGAGGCTCACGACCGTTATGCCGCGCAGCGCGATGGCGCCATCGCCGACGACCACGAGGGGCCGCGGCCCACGGGTGGTGTCGGAGGCACCCGTGTCGGCGTGAAGTGCCTGCACACGCACTATGCGTGGTACCTGGCCGGCGGGGACGACCCGGTCGGCGCGTGGGTTCATGAACAATTGAGTGGCGGCGAGGAGAACGAGTGACCCGTTACGCAGCGATCGACATCGGTACCAATTCGGTGCGCCTACTCATCGGCGACGGCGTGACGAGCGATGAGCGCGAGATGCGCATCACCCGCCTCGGTCGCGGCGTCGACGCAACCGGCAAACTCAATCCGGACGGGATCGACGCCACGCTCGCGGTGCTTCGGCAGTATCGAGACATCATCGACCGTTACGAGATCGGCGGTTTGCGTGCCACCGCAACCTCGGCGGCGCGCGATGCCGCGAACCGCGACGAGTTCTTCGGTCCGGCGACCGAGGTGCTCGGGGTGACGCCGGAGCTGTTGAGCGGTGACGACGAGGCGAGGTTGAGTTTCCTCGGTGCCGTGTCGGGCGTTGACGCGTCGCATGCCCCGTTTCTCGTCGCCGACATCGGTGGGGGGTCGACCGAGTTCGCGTACGGCACGATCATCGACGGGGCACCGCGATTCGACCGAGGGATCTCCATCGATGTCGGCTGCGTCCGCATGACCGAGCGGTTCATCCACTCCGATCCGCCCGATCCGGCCGAGTTGGCGAACTGCCTCGAGGTGTTGTCGATGCACTGGGACGACGTGCGTGGAGCCATTCCCGAGGCATCGATGGGCCCGACGTTCATCGGGTTGGCAGGAACGGTGGTGAACGTTGCCGCGGTCGAGTTGGGGTTGGCTGCGTACGACCGAAACGCAATCCATCACTTCGTATTGACCAAAGACGCCGTCGAGGACGTGTTCAGAACTCTCGCCACCGAGTCGCTTGAGGATCGCAAGCACAACCCGGGCTTGGAAGAGGCGCGCGCGGATGTGATCGTCGGGGGGCTGTGCATCCTGGTGTCGATCATGCGTAGCTTCGGCTTCAGCGAATGCCTGGTGTCGGAAAGCGACATCCTCGATGGGCTCATTCTGAGCCAAGCCAAACGGTAGGCTCAGCCGCGATGTGGACTCGCCGGTCGATGCAGAAAAGCCTGGGGACTGCACCCGTCGCTCAAGGGGTCACGCTGATCGGTCGTCGGGTCGTGCTTCGGCCATTGAGCAGTGCCGATTTCGACCAGTGGAGCGAAGTGCGGTTGAGTTCGGAGGAGTGGCTCACGAAGTGGGAGCCGGCACGGGTACCGGGGGCCCCCGACATCGTGGAAGACCGTCAAGCCTTCGCCGCGCGATGCGGCGCGCGCGGCCGCGAGATCCAGCTCGGGTCTGGCTACAGCTTCGGGATTTTCATCGACGGGAGCTTCGGTGGGGAGATCAACATCAGCTCCGTGCATCGCGGTCCGTTTCAAAGCGCGTACGTCGGGTACTGGATCGATGTGCGCCGGGCGGGGCACGGGTACATGCCCGAGGCGTTGGTCCTCGTGATGCAGTTTGCGTTCGAGCAGATGGGTCTTCATCGGCTGCAGGTGTCGATCGTGCCTCGCAACGCCGCCTCGCGGCGAGTCGCGGACAAGCTCAACCTCCGCAACGAGGGGATTGCGGAGCGGTACCTGGAGATCAACGGCGTCTGGGAGGACCACGTTCGCTACGCGATCACCTCCGAAGAGTGGCAACAGCGGGGGCCGGAACTTCTGTCGACCTGGACCTACTGACCACGATCGTGGTCAGGTCGGCGGCTGGAGCAGCGTGGTCAGCGACTCGTGATCTTCGCTTGGAGCGCGGCAAGGCGTTCGGCGAACGCCGGTTCATTGAGCGACCACACCTGCGGTTCGAGCTCGGCGGCAACCGCTTCGGAGTGGTCGTCGATCGAAGCCATGGCTCCGAGCGATGCCTTGACCTTGATGACCAACTCGCGGGGCGCGCTCGCGGCGCGATCCGCCATCGAGATGCAGTACTCGACGAGTTCCTCGTCCGCGACGCAGTCCCACGCCAGGCCGATGCGTTTGGCCTCCTCGCCGCTGAGAATCTGGCCGAACAGCACCATCGCCGCGGCGGCCGCCGGGCCGACGATACGGCGCATCATCCAGGTGTGACCGCCACCGGGGTGCAGGCCGAGATCTAAAAAGCGCGTGTCGAAGCGCGCCGACGCCCCAGCGACCCGCACGTCGCAGGCCAAGGCCAGGTTCATGCCAGCACCGACCGCAGCGCCGTTCACCGCGGCGATCGTGGGAAGCGAGCAGTTCGCCACCGCGAGGAACCCGGCGTAGATGCGCTTGAGGCCCTCGTGCTGAGAAGCGCCGAGCTGGCTGAGGTCGGCTCCGGCACAGAACGCCGGAGCGGCCCCGGTGATCACGATGGCACCGAGCGAGTGGTCGGCCTCGATGTCGCTGATGGCCTCGATCAGCTCAGCGTTCAGGTCGAGGTTGAGGGCGTTGCGGCGCTTGGGGTCGTCGAGGGTGAGCACGGCAACTCGGCCGTGGCGGGAGATTGAGAGAAATGACATGGCCTCATCTTCACATGTCCCGCGCCGGCACCGCCGTCCCACCGCTACCCTGACCCGATGAAATCGCTCGTCATAGCCGAGGCGTTCCCGTGGCCGACCGACGACGGGTACCGGCTCCGGTTAGCCAACCTCCTCGGAGCATTCCTGGAGCTCGGGGAGGTGGACTTCCTGTGTCTCGACGGTCGACGCCGCACGCGGGATCACGCTCCGGAGGGGGTGACCGTCATCGACGCACCCGGCGGCCCCGACCGTGCGATCTCGTCGTGGCTCCGGCCGTGGCTCACCGGATCGGATCCTCGCCGGTTGTTGCGGAGCGACTTCAGCGAGGGGCGCCGCCGCCTCGAAACCCTCGATCAGTCGAACTACGACGTCTGCTTCGTCAGCCACGTCGACTGCTGGTACCCGATCGAGGATCTCCTCACGATCCCCACGATCGTCGATTTCGACAATCTCGAGAACCTCCTGACGCGCACGATTCGCGAGGCGGGCCCGATCATCGAGCCGGGAGCGTCGGTCCGACGACGCGTTGCAGCGTCGGCTCGGTGGGTGGTGGCCAGTGCGTTCAATCTGGTGGATGAGCGGCGCTGGGACTCGGTGCAACGCCGTCTGGCGAATTCGGTCGACCTGGCGTTTGTGTGCAGCTCACTCGATGTGGAACGAAGCGGATATCCCAACACCGTCGTCGTGCCGAACGGCTACGAGCGGACCTTTGAACCTGCCGACCACGTCGAGTTGAACGACTCGACTGCACCGGTGTTCCTGTTCGTCGGGTTGATGAGCTACGACCCGAATTCTGATGCTGTCCGCCGTTTCGCCTCGGCGGTGATGCCTCGCATCCGACGCGAGCTTCCGGGGGCGCGGTTTCGTATCGTTGGGCGCAACCCCGAGTCGGTGGCATCGCTTGAGCGCCTCGACGGGGTGGAGGTCGTGGGGGCGGTCGATTCCCTCGAAGCGGAGCTGCGTGGGGCGGACGTCGCGGTCGTCCCGTTACGTGCCGGCGCAGGAACTCGACTCAAAGTTGTGGAGGCGATGGCGAATCGCCTACCGATGGTCACGACATCGATCGGGTGCGAGGGGATCGACATCGTCGACGGTGTCCACGCCTGGATTCGCGACGATGACGAGGGAATCGCTGAGGCGTGCATCGAGGCCGTGCGCAACATCGACGCCCGCCGATCGGTGATCGATGCCGCCGAGGCGCGATACGAGGAGCGTTACCGCTGGGAGTCGATCCGATCGACGGTGGCCTCGATGGCCTCGTCGGTTGCATCGGAGGGCTTGCGCCGATCGTAGGGTGGGGCCTCGCGCACGACGGCGGGGGAGTGTCGGAAGAACTGCTCGACGTCGCGTTCGTATCGGTACTCACCGGAGTGGGATCCTACGGTGCGTCGGAGTCGAAGTCCCTCGATGAACGCCTTGATCGCTTGGGCCGACGTGTAGTCGTATTCGAAGCCGGATTGCTTCAGCTTCGTGTTGTCGACGCCGCGTCCGTAGCGCAACAGGTTGAGGTACTCCTCGGGAAGTCCGGACAGCCCGAACTGGCGCAGCGGCAACGTGGCGAGGGAGGTGACTCGGGCCATGAGCGGCAGGCGCCGTTTCCCACACAGCGAGACCACCTCGCTCCACGGCAGCAGACCGTCGCCGGCGACGTTGTAGACGCCGGACAGATCGTGGTCCAGCACGTACAGGATCGACCGGATCACGTCGCTTTCGTGCACGAACTGAAACCGCGGATCGAATCCGAGCACCGACGGTACGAGTGGGAGTTCCAACGCTCGGGTGAGCGGGGTGGAGATCTCGGTGCCGATGACGTTCGAGAACCGAAGCAGTGAGACGCGAACGTGCGGGTTGTCCTCCGCGAAGTCGCGGACGTAGCTTTCGACCTGGTCGAGGCTGCGTTCGACCGGGCGTCGCAGCGGTGCGGACGGCTCCATGTCCTCGGTGAACCACGTCGGGTCGCTCGCCGCGCAGCCGTAGACCGCGGTGGAGGATTTCACGATCACGTTCCGCACCGTGGAGTCCGGTGCGGACGCCGCTGCGAAAAGGTTCATCGTGCCGATGACGTTGACTTCGTGCATCGCCCGAGCGGTCATGATGGTGGGGTCGACGATCAAGAACGTATGGATGATCGTGTCGATCTTCGCCGCGGCCACGATCTTGTGCAGGATCGAGTAGTTGGCGTCGACGCGCACGTATTCGGTTCGTTCGAGTTCGACGGTCGGTTCGGTCGTGTCGAGCCCGAGGATCACTTCGACGCAGGGGTCGTCCTCGAGAGCCTGCGCGATGCGACCACCCCAGAAGGAACCGAGGCCCGTGACGAGGACCCGGCGGCCTCGGGGAGGAGTAACCGCTGGCCGTTCGCCGGAACGTTCGACGGATTCGTAGGTCGATCCGGGGGCCATCAGCCGAACCAGACCGATCGTCGTTTGCTCAGCATTTCGTACAGAGCGTCCTGGATCTCATCGCGGATCTTTTCGGATTCGTCCATGATCCGGCTCTTTGAGTAGCGGGCGAGGTCGGGTTCGACGTCGAAATGGATCGGGTCGAGCACCCGGAGTTTGAACTTCGACGGGAAGTACGTGAACAGACCCGCCGGTCCGAACAACAACATGTTGGCGGTGATGGGGACATACGGAGCACCGAACACTCCGGCCAACGACGGCAACTTGGCGACGATGGGCATCGACTCCTCGGCACCGACGACCGCGATCGGGATGATGGGAACGCCCGCTCGCATGGCGATCTCCACGAACCCACCCCGACCGAACCTGGCGAGTCGGTACCGTTCGTCCATCCGCTTCGCCGGACCCTTGGAGCCTTCAGGAAAGACCAGGACCAGCTGATTCTGCTCCCGTAGCAGGCGGTAGGCGTTGTCTGGGTGAGCCGGGAGGCCGCCGAGTCGTGACCACATGGTGCCGACGACGGGCAGGGTGCGAAAGAAGTTGTCGGCGAGGCCGTAGACCGGCCGACGAAGCTGCGTCTCGATGCCGTGCATGATCGCCGGGGCATCGGACGGAATCGCTCCCGCGTGGTTCGCGACGAGCAACGCCCCGCCGTCGATCGGGATCTTTTCGAGCCCTTCCCATTCGACGCGGAAATACGACGAGTACAGCGGTTCGTAGAGGAAACGGGCGAGGCGCCGAGCTCGTTCGGATCGGCCCCACTCGTCGACGTCGCCGCGGCGGATCTCGGCATCGGTCAACTCAGGTCGCGAACGTCGCCGCGTGGGCTTCACCGGTACCAGCGCGGTCGAACTCGATGCGGTGGAGCCGTCCTTCGGCGCGGATCCGTAGGCGGTCCCCTGCGCCCGGGCAGCGACCCGGCCGAGAGATTCGCTGGTGAGGATGGGGTCTCGCGGTTTGGGTTCTCGCCTTGGTCCGCCTTGACGGCCTTGACTGCCTTGACGGATGGCGGCGTCGCGTTCGGGGGCCATTGGCGTTGAGCCTATCGGGGCACGCTTATCGTGGCTGCAATGTCTGGCGTCGAAACATCCCGCGAGCGATGAGTGCTGGTGGGCTTCGTGGGGCCACGGTTGCGTTGCAACACCGGGAGTTCCGGATCTTCTGGATCGCGGCGTTCGTGTCGAACACCGGCGGTTGGATGCAAAGCGCCGGGCTCCCCTATGTCGCCTACCAACTGACCGGAACCAACGGCGGAGTCGGTGCGACCGGGTTCATGCAATACGTTCCCGTCCTGATCGCGGGCGCGGTCGGCGGGTGGCTCGCCGACTCGTTCGATCTGCGGAAACTGCTGATCCTGACCCAACTCGCGCAGGCGTGTATTGCGTTCGCTCTGTGGGTCTTGGTCTCCCAGGGTTGGGCGACCCCCACGAGTCTGGCGGCGGTCGCGTTTCTCGGTGGGTTGGCGAGTGGTCTGAACATCCCGGTGTGGCAGTCGTTCGTCGGCAAGCTGGTGCCGCGCTCGATCATGTTGAACGCGGTGACCCTGAACTCGACACAGTTCAACGCGGCCCGGGCGTGCGGCACGTTCAGCGCAGGGATTGTCATCGCCCTGGCCGGCCCCAGCCTCGTGTTCGCCATCGATGCGGTGAGCTTCGTTGCCGTTCTGTTTGCGCTGTCGCTCATCCGTGACTACCGCCGCCGCGACCCGGTCCCCCGTGTCCACCCGGTTCGGGACCTGATCGCCGGCGCCCGGTACGTCTGGGGCACCGGCGCAATCCGCAGCGCGTGTTTCGCCATCGCTGCCGTCGCCGGGTTCGCCAGCCCGTTGTTCTCGTTCCTGCCGGCGAGTTACGGACAAGACGAGTTCGGCGTGACCGGTTGGCGGCTCGGCCTGCTGTTGGGTGCCGGGGGAATCGGTTCGCTCGGGTTGGCACCGCTCATCTTGACGCGCGGGGCGACCATGAGTCGTCGGCGGTTGCTCGGGGTGTCGATGGCCACCTACGCGTTGGCGACGATGGCGGTCGGATTGGCGCCGACTTGGCAGGTCGCGGTCGTTGGGCTCGCCTGTTACGGCGGGTCGTACCTCGCCATCGCGTCGGCTTTGAACACGACGATTCAGCTGACGGCCCGCGACGACATGCGCGGCAAGGCGCTGGCGATCTTCGTGATGTGTCTCACCGGTGCACTGCCGCTTGGGCTCCTGGTGTGGGGATGGGCGGCCGATACGATCGGCATCCGGCCCGTCACCGTGGGGGCCGGCGCGATGTTGTTGGGGGCGACGGTGATCATGTGGTTCAGCGGAACCTTCGACGCGATGGTCGTTCCGGTGGCCGATTCGTAGCGGCCAAACTCGGCTCCCCGGTCGGGATCGCTGGGTCAGGGCTCCCAGGAGTGGTCGTCGGCGATCTCCCCCGAGAGGTGTGATCGTCCGGTATCGCAGGACGTCAGCAGCGGGCACCATCGACACGACGGGGAGGCGACGAGGGTCGGCTCGCGTTCGCCGATCATCAGCTCGACGATCTTGTGCGCCGCGGACGCGGTTCGTAGGACCGCCGAGTGCAGGACCTGTTCGTCGACGTCCTCGGTCTGCATCGACGCGCTGTCGAGGTAGTAGCTCACCAGGAGTCGCGGAGGAACTCCGACACGTAGAGCGTCGAGCAGTGCGTAGAAGCGCAGATCCTCGACGTGGGCCGGGGAGCGTCGGCCGGTCTTGAAGTCGACGATGACCTTGCCGGCGACGTGGCCGTCGGCCTGGCCGATCGTCAGGTCGGGCTTGCCGCTCAAAACGATGCGGCCCTCGAAGAAGTCGGCTCGCATCGGAACCTCGGTCGCCGGACGCCACTTGCGATCGAGCGGCGGGAAGCATTCCTGGAAGGTGACCAGCGCGTTGTTGGCCTCGGCGCGCACCATGTCGAGGTCTCCCGCCTCCGCGGTGGACAGCCATTCGCCGACCGACTTGGCCTCGGCGATGAGGCGGGCGATGGCCTCGTCGATGAGGTCGAGTGGTGCCCACTCTCGGGTCGTTGTGACGTCGACCTCGATCGCCTTGTGGGCGACGATGCCCCGGGCCACGGGAACGCTCCAGGAGAACTCAAGGTCCTCCTCGGCGAGATAGCGGGTCTCGCAGCCGTGCACCTTCTCCAACTTGTGTTTGGAGAGCCAGATTGTGTCGTCGAGGTCGTCTCCGAGCAGGCGAATCGTCGCAGCGAGCCGCTTTTCCAACTCGGCTCGTAGATGTTCCTTCAGCCCGGGCTCGAACGTCGGCCGTTGCGATCTCGGCGCGCCGAGACGGGCGAGAACCTCGGCCTGAGCGTCGTTGAAATGCGGGTCCGCTGGGACTCGATGCTCCGGCTCGCTCATCGAATCGAGTGTAGAGACGACAACGGATCGTCGTTGCCCGAGTCGCCACCGACCCGGTAGGCATGGGCATCATGTTTCACATCGTGCTGGTCGCGCCCCAGATTCCTCCGAACACCGGCAACGTGATCCGATTGTGCGCCAATGTCGGAGCCTCGCTGCACCTTGTCCGGCCGCTCGGCTTCGACATCGACGATGCGTCGTTGCGCCGGGCGGGCCTCGACTATCACGAGTTCGTGACGATGCGGGTGCACGACGACCTTGCTCAGTGTCGCGCCGCGATCGGCGACGGTCCGTCGTGGTATGGCCTGAGCCGTCACGGACGTCGCACCTACACCGACGTCGCGTACTCGCCCGGCGATGTCCTGGTGTTCGGTTCGGAGGCGTCGGGGTTCACGCCGGAGGTGCGTGCGGGGTTCGGCGAGCGACTCATCTCGCTGCCGATGCGGCCGGACAACCGCAGCCTCAACCTCTCCAACAGCGTGGCGGTGGTGGCCTACGAAGCGTGGAGACAGAACGGCTTCGCCGGAGCCCAGGACTGAAGCGCTGGTCGGGATGCGGAGGTCAGAAGTTCTCGATCAACGAGGACGGATCGGCGACCAGATCGCGAACGAGCGCGGGGAGGTCGCCCGACGCCACATCAGCGATGGTCGTGTGGTCGACGATCGCTCGTAGGTTGCAGCGCAGAGCGATCCACATATCGCGTAGGGGGGCGGCGGCGCCGGGGTAGTCCAACTCGGTGGGCTTGAGGCCACGAACTTGAGCGAGGGGGCCTTCGACCGACCGCACGACGTCGCCGATCGAGATCGAGGCCGCGTCGCGGGCCAGGCGGAACCCGCCGTTGGCACTTCGCTGGGACACGATGAGGCCGGATCGGCGCAGGTCGGTGAGGATGCCGCGCAGGAACCCGAGTGGAATGTCTTGTGCCTCGGCGATCTGTTCGGCCTTCGCTCGGCCTTCCGGCGAGGCGGCGATCTCGATCATGGCGCGCATCGCGTAGTCGGCTTTGGCGGTGACATGCACGACGACAGTCTGGCAGACCCCGACGCACTAGACTGCCGAACGAATGTTCGTAGAACCGGATTTGGGCGATAGCGAAGCATCGAACCCTCGTTGGGCGCGAGGCCTCAATGCCGCGCAATACGCCGCTGCGGTGTCCGATGCCGACGCACTTCTCATCGTGGCCGGTGCCGGCACCGGCAAGACCGGCACGCTCGCGGCGCGGGTTGCCCGGCTGATCGAGGAAGGCATCCCGCCGAATCGCATCCTGTTGCTGACCTTCACCCGCCGAGCCGCCCAGGAGATGTTGGCGCGGGCCGGTCGGCTGAGCGACGGGGTCGCCACCGCGCAGGTGTGGGGCGGTACCTTTCATTCGGTCGCCAATCGGCTCTTGCGCCACTACGGGCGAGGAGTCGGACTCGACCCCAACTTCACGGTGCTCGATCAGGCCGATGCACTCGAGCTCTTTGGCATCGTTCGTGCGGCTGCGGTCGACACGGCGGGAACCCGCTTTCCCAAGAAGGAGACGATCGCCGCCGTCTACGACCGCGTGGTGGGCACGCAGCGTCCGCTCGGCGAGGTGGTTCGCGCCGAGTATCCCTGGGTGGTGGGGCATCTGGAGGCGCTTCCCCCGCTGTTCGTCGAGTACACGCGCCGCAAGCGGTCGCGGCGGGTGCTGGATTACGCGGATCTGTTGTTGTTCTGGCGGGCGATGTTGGTTGCCCCCGAGGTGGGTCCGGAGGTTGCTTCGCGCTTCGATCACGTGCTCGTCGACGAGTTTCAGGACACCGACCCGGTGCAGGCGGACATCGTGCACTCGCTGGCGGACTTTGGATGCAAACTCACCGTGGTCGGTGACGATGCGCAGTCGATCTACGGGTTCCGGGCGGCGACCGTGGAGAACATGTGGCGGTTCGTCGACCGTCGTCCGGGGGCTGAACAGGTCACCCTGGAGGACAACTATCGCTCGGTGGCGCCCATTCTGGCCGTGGCCAATGCCGTGTTGGCCCAGTCGGACCGACACTTCGACAAGGAGCTACGCGCTCGTCGTTCGGGCGAGCGTCGACCCGTGCTGGTGTCGTGTCACGACGAGTTGAGCCAGGCCCGCGTGGTGGTCGACAACATCTTGGAGCTTCGCGAAGAGGGCATGTTGCTGTCGGACCAGGCCGTGCTGTTTCGAGCGGGATACCACTCCGACCTGCTGGAGCTTGAACTCGGTCGCCGGGACGTTCCCTATGTGAAATGGGGAGGGTTGAAGTTTCTCGAGGCTGCACATATCAAGGACCTGGTGTCGTTGTTGCGGGTGCTCGACAACCCGTGGGACGAGCTGGCCTGGAGCCGTGTGTTGCGCACCCTGCCGGGGGTCGGACCGGCGTCGGTGCGTTCAATATCGGCAGCGATCGGACTCGACGCTCTGGGTGATGTCGAGTTCGATGGTGCAAGAGGCGACAGCGCTGCGCTCGCTGGCGGCGCTCGAACCCCGCTGGACCGGTTCCTACGGGATGAAATCGCAGTCCCAAGTGCGGCTCGCGAGGAGTTCCTGACCCTGCGGGAGGCGTTGTCGCAGTGCATCGGGCGGAGCGCTGACGGTGTCGGGCAAGAGCCGCCGGTCGCAGCGCAGGTCGAGCGGCTCATCGAGTGGTGCAACCCCAGTTTCGATCGTCGGTACGAACGAGCCGAGGTGCGGGCAGGTGACCTGCAGCAGCTCGCGGTGCTGGCTGAGTCGTATGAGTCGCGCAGTCGTTTCCTGACCGAGTTGACGCTTGAACCCCCGGCGTCGACGGGAGACCTCGCGGATGAGCCGCACAAGGACGACGACGTTTTGACCCTGTCGACCGTGCATTCGGCCAAGGGGATGGAGTGGGGTGCGGTGCACCTCATCCATGCAGCCGACGGGATCTTCCCTGCCGACATGAGCCTTTCGAGCGTCGACGGGCTCGAGGAAGAGCGCCGGCTGATGTATGTCGCGTTGACGAGAGCCCGAGATGCCCTGAGCGTGTATGTGCCGCTGCGCTATCACCACAAGCGGGCTGGGGTGAGCGATCGTCATTCGTTCGCTCCCATCAGCCGGTTTCTGTCGCCGATTCGCGAGCTCTTCGACGAGACTTCGGACGGATCTGGCGAAGGTGGGGCTGCGGGGTCTGCGCTGCGTGGATCCACGCTTGACGCCACCGTGACGGTGGCCGACGAGGTCGACGCACTGAACTCATCGCTATGGAGTCTGTGACCTCCGGCGGTGGCGGCGGGCGATGTGGCACGGCACCCCGCCATGGGCGGGTCTCGTTGATCGCCGGTTTTTGGGGCCGACGGTTCATTGGCGTATCGGTGGTTGGGGTGGTTTGGCCGGGGTGAGTGAGAGTTGCCCGGCGGTGGGGCGCCTGGCCCTCGTCGCTCTACCGGTTCGTCCAGTCCTGCCCGAGTTTCGGCGGGTGCGGGCGTCGTGGGGTCGGTGGATGCGGGTGTTGGGGGTGGCGGCCATTCGGTCGTAACGGCGCCGGATGGTGGCGATCGCGTCGGTCAAATCGACGGTTCCGCCGCGGACTTTCACCTTCGGTCGGGCCGGGGGTTCGGGTTGGGTGGCGAGCTCTTCGGGGATGGGGCCTTGGCGTTGTACCCCGTGTTGTTGCCCCCAGATGGTGATGCCACAGGGGTGGGTGTAGAGGGTCCATCCGTCGGTGGTGATGTGCATGGCCCATCCGACGCGGTGCACCAGGCCGTGGTGGTGTCGGCACAGACAGGCCAGGTTGTTGACCGCGGTGGCGCCGCCGTTGCGGTGATGGCGGACATGGTGGGCTTCGGTCTGTTGGACCGGTGCTTCGCAGCCGGGGAAACAACACCCCCCATCCCGGGCGGCGAGTGCGGCGCGTTGAGCATCGGTGGCGAGACGCACGGAGTGGCCGACATCGAGCGGTTGGCCGAGCGAGTCCAACAGGACAGCGCGGAGTTCCGGGTCACACATCATCCGTTCGATCACATCGGCGGTGAGCGGATCGCCTGTGGGGTTGTACGCCTTCGGGGTGCCGTGTTCGTCGGCCTGCAAGATGATGGTGACTTCGGCGGTTCCTGGCCGGTAGTTGCCCGACAGGGTGAACTGGGTGCCGAACCGGCACAGGTCCATCAACGCTTTGGCCCGCAACTGCGATTCTGACGTCGTCGGTGACCGGTCGAATTGTTCAGCGTCGTTTCGAACCTGTTTGCGGTGACGGTTGGTGGCGTCGGTGATGGCTTGGCGTACGACCTCGGCGTAGTCGCCGAAGAACTCTCCGACGATCTCTACACCGATGACACCGTCGGGGCCGTGGATGTCGCGCAGGTCGAGCCAGGACTCTTCTGCAGGTGGGGCGGGTTCGGTGCCGTCGGTGTCGACGAGTCGTGCCAACGCGGCGATGACTTTTTCCCATTTCGCGAACGTCAAATGCTCCGCCAAATCCAACATGGGCCCGGCGTTGTCGGACCAGGTGGGTTCGATCCGCGGGTTCGACCACCGTCCGATCACGACCAGATGATCAAACCCCGCAACACCGGAACGCAGGCGGTCCAACACGTCGGGCCGATACCGGCGTCGTACCGCCCGAGCGACCGAAACCCGACGCGCCGCGGTCACCCCCGAACAACGAGCGGTCTTGGACACCCACGCTTTGGTGGACAGACCTTCGACGATGTCGGTCATCCCAACAGCATCCAACTCCCCGAGCGCGTCGATCATGTGTAGATCCAAACGGCGTTGCAGCTCGAACAGGACCGCCACGTCGTCGATCCCGGAACCCAGGCTATTCAGTTCGGTGTCGAAGCCCTCGAACATGTGTATGACACTAAACGCGACCCCTGACACTGAAGCCCGAGACAGCCAGATTCGCCCCGACCGGCGTCGATTCAGCGCAACGCCGACAGGGCGTCGAGCAGCACCTCGTGTGGCACACCGGTCACCGGCTCGACCCCATTGGGCCCGTCGAGCACAAAGGTCACCTCGCGGGTCGCCTTCTTGTCCTTGGCGAACAGCGCGATCAGCTCCTCCGAACCCATGGCCTCCGGCACGGAATTCTTGAGCTCGTATCGGTTGATGACCCGGTAGTGCTCGGCCACATCATCGGCATCGATACGTCCGAGGCGGTGCGCCACCTCGGCGGCATACAACAGCCCGATCGCCACGGCCTCACCGTGGCGAAGCTCATGGTCCCCAAGGGTCTCAAGGGCGTGGGCGAGGGTGTGCCCATAGTTGAGGATCGCCCGCCGACCGGACTCGCGTTCGTCCGACGCGACGACCTCCGCTTTGATCCGCACGCATGCGGCAACCCGCTCGTCGAGATCGAGGGCATCGAGATTGCCGCCGCCGAGCCAGTGGTACTTCGCAAGCTCCCCCAGCCCACATCGCCACTCCTCGGGCGGCAGCGTGGCCAGCACCTCGGTATCGCACAGCACCGCAGAGGGCTGCCAATAGGCCCCCACGAGGTTCTTACCCTGCGGAAGGTTCACGCCGGTCTTGCCCCCGATCGCCGCATCGATCTGCGCCAGCAACGTGGTCGCCACGTGCACCACGGGGATGCCACGGTGGTAGATCGCTGCGGTGAACCCCGCGATATCGGTGACGATTCCACCTCCGACGGCGACGACCGCATCAGCTCGCGTCAGCCCCCACTCGGCGAATTCCCGGCACAGGCGTTCGACGGTCGACATGGTCTTGAAGTGTTCGCCGTCGCCGATGCGAAACACGCGATGTTCACGCCCCGGATCCACCGCAATCTGGAGGTTCTCCGACGTCACCACGGCGACCCGGCGAATTCGCGACGGCAACACCGATGCCAACTCGTGGCGGACCCCCTGCCCCACCAGAACCGGGTAGCTCCGGTCTCCCAACTCGACCTCGACGCGGATCATCGCGGCGCCCCAGTCCCGGCCCCAGTCCCGGCCCCAGTCCCGGCAACCTCATCCACCACGGCGGTGGCGACGGCCTCGCCGTCCTGAGCGGCCTCGCCGTCCTGAGCGGGATCCTCCACGGCCGAGAGCCGACTCAGCACCATTTCCACGACCTGTGGAATCGTTGCGGAACCGACGTCGATTTCGATATCGGCGAGCGCACGGTAAAGCGGCTCACGCCGGGTTCGAAGGCGGGTCAGGTTCGCCTCGAGATCACCATCGAGCAACGGTCTGCGAACAGAACTGCTGCGAAGCCGGTCTGCAAGCACGTCGTCGGAGGATCGAAGCCACACCACGAGCGCCTGCCGCCTCAGCGCATCGAGGTTGCGTTGCCGCTCGACCACCCCGCCGCCGGTCGCGATGACCGCCCGCCGAGCCCTGCCCCGCACGCCGTTGCAAGCGCCGTCGAGCGCATCGAGCAACGCCGCGGTCTCGAGGGCACGAAATTCGTCCTCCCCGATCTCGTCGAAGATGGAACTGACGCTCTGCCCGCCCCGAACCGCAGACACCTCCGCGTCGATGTCGATGCATTCGACGCCGAGCGCTGTCGCCACACGCCGCGCCACGGCGGACTTGCCGACGCCGGCCATGCCCACGAACGCGATGGGTGCTGCAGTGGCGATCACGGTCGACAAGGGTAGCGGCACCTCGTCAAGGCCGGCATCCGGCCAGATCAAGGCCGACATCCGGCCGACGAGCGAGTGGCGGTTGCTACTGACCCAACCCGCCGACGAGGGTCGACGGATCGGCGCCGACCGACCC
This sequence comes from Microthrixaceae bacterium, assembly GCA_023957975.1. NCBI lineage: Bacteria > Bacillati > Actinomycetota > Acidimicrobiia > Acidimicrobiales > Microthrixaceae > Microthrixaceae bacterium. The sequence continues at coordinate 295,630 of JAMLGM010000003.1, forward strand.
CTCAGTCGGCCCCAGAGCCAAGCCCTCAGCGGCGACGTCGGAACTCCCGGCAGTTTGACCACCAGTTTCCCTAGGACGGTTGGCCCTCCGGACACGCCCCGCGGCAACCATCGACATCACCGGCGCGAGTTCCGACCGAAGCGTCGGGGGTCGACGACCCACGGTCTCGAAGAACAGCCTGGCACCGTCGATCATGCCCACGACGACAACGCTGGAATCGGCGGGAACTCGGATGGCATCGCTGAACATGATCTCATCAGCACCGACCACCTCAACGTCGTTGACGTGGTTCCAGTCGAGTTCCATCTCCCAACGACTGATCCCGGTCCCCTTGACCTCCATACCGCCGGGTCCGAACGCCATGACGCCGCTCTTGCGCTTGCGTTTGATGTGCGGGTGACCACCGAGGTAATTGACCCCCACCACGACCTCCGGCCAGGCATCGCCCATGATCTCCCACGGAGCACGATCATCGGCATCGAAACTCGGGATATCCGAGGCGGCCTCGGCCATCGCGTCCAGATCGCCGAAGAAGATGTCGTGAGCATCCGAGTCGACATCGGCAATGACCGGCATCGAACTGGTGACGGGGCCAGCCTTGAGATCGCCAGCCGACCCGGGCTGGACATCTGCTCCCAACTCCGCCTCCGACCGGGGCTCCGGCTGGGTCGCTCCGTGAAGGTTCGCAACGCCTGGCGCGAGATCAACCGGAGCGGTCCGGGGGGCAGGGGCTTTCAAGAAATCGAGCGCAGGTGCCGGAGCCACTGCAGGCTGAACCGGCACAGACTCGACCGGCACAGACTGAACCGGCACAGACTGAACCGTCACGGACTCTACCGGCACGGACTCGACCGGCACCGCGGGCACGGGCGCGATCGGCGGGGTCGCCCCTTCGATCAGGAACGGCTCGGGCATCGGGTCGGGCAGCGAATTCGGGATCGAATCCCCCAGCGGGCTCGTGGCCGGGGCCGAGCGGTCGCGCAGGCCGATCAGCACCTCGATCACTCGGTCGCTGAACGTCGAGGGCCAACCCACGAGCGACACCGAACCGTCGGCCTGTTGAAGCTCGATCGTCTGCAGGGGGAAATCGGAGTTGTCGATGGCGTCGACGACCGTGATGTTCGAAAGCTCGATCCATCTCCGAACCCGAGCCTCGCCCGGATGGCCGATGCCAAGGCGGCTGTCGGTGAGGACGAACACCACATCGAGCAACGGGCGCTGGTGCCCCTCACCCAAGTGATACCAACCAGCCACAAGTTCATGAATCGGCGTCGCCGGGTTCAGCTGGTCGTCCAGCGATGCAAGCGCATCGGCGGCCCACGGGTTTTTCTGAGGGAACCGATGCGTCACCGCATCGACCAGTTTCATCATCGAAATCTCACTACAGAGTCGGAGTTCGGCTGTTCACGGCGTGTCGAAAAATCTAGCCACACGGGATGGTCGGGCGTCGTCGAAACTGGTGACGGTCTCAGCACCAGCAACCGCCTCGGCGGCGCGGGGGCTGAGCATGGCCAGTTGTCGAGCCAGCTCGGCCTCCGAATCGTCGTTGATCCGGAGGGTGCCGATACCTCGCGAAGGTATCGGCGAGTTGGAAACGTTCAGGGCCGGTCGGGGATCGGAAACGTCACCAGTATCGGACGAGCGCGCCATCGACGCGAAATCGGGGGCGCCGGGAAGAACCGGAACGTCGGCGACGGCCGCCTCAAGCGCCGCTGGAGCGGGCCCAACACCTGGCAATTCCGGCGGTGCAACCATCGACCGAGCGGTCGGCGCCGGAGAAGGAGCAGGAGCCGGAGCCGGAGCCGGAGCCGCCGAACGTTCAGGTCCGACGTCGAACACACCGAGACCGACCAGTTCGTGCGCGAGGCGCAACGCATCGAGTTCACCCAGGCCGAGGTGCTCGACGAACGCACAAACGTTGGCGAACCCGTCGCGGATCGACACGTCGACCACCGCACACAACGCCAACCACCGCCGCTCATCGAAGTCGACCTCCGTGCCCGGAGGCGAGGTTTGCAGCGTCAGTGTGGACGTCAGCGATGGCACCGTGGCGACGATCATCGTCCACTCCTCCAGCGCTGCTTGCGCCTCGGAGATCGCCGTCGACGTGTCGGTGGGGGCGCACGGTTCAGGACAGCGCAGGTCCGGCTCGAAGTAGAACGCGCCCTCCCTGCACCGCAACAGGTCGAACAACACACTTGCGGGCTCGCTGCGCTGCGCCGACTGTCCCGGCGCCGAGGTCGTCGCGCCCACGATCGACCCCAACTCCAGCCACAGCGCGGCACCGCAGCGGTCGGCGTTGACCACGAGCCGACCGCTCTTTTGAGAGGAGGACAACATCCCCAACACGTCAACGAGCGGAAACGACTCGAGGTTCCCTTGCAGTGCCATCGTTCCTCCAGCGTCGAATGGTCCCGGGTCTCTATCGGCACGTCGACCCGATCCATGAAGCCCAAAAGCCCGGCTTTATCGCAGATCCGTCGATTCGGTGGCGCTCACCCGCCCACGGCCGCCGTCACTCGCCTGCCCCCAGCAGCCGTCAGTCGCGCTCGACCGCCCTCAACATCGCCTCCGTCGACGCCTTCACCCCGGTCCAGCGTTCGAACTGAACCGCGGCCTGCCCAATCAGCATCGACAAACCGTTCGCCGTCCGTGCGCCGCGTGCCTCCGCGGCGGCCATCCACGCGGTGACCCTCGGGTGATACACGAGGTCATAGGCCAGTTGCCCTTCGGTCGGAACATAGGCCGGCAGCGACACCACGCCGGCATCGCCCATGCCCTGCGGGGTTGCGTTGAGCACGATCCCACACGAGGTCAGGTCCGGGGCCTCCCCGACCCGAGCGACGCCCGCCACGGCAGCGTTCGTCGTCGCCACCGCGGCCTCGGCGCGACTTCGGGTCCGGTTGACGACGGTGATCGAGTTCGCTCCGGCCTCGGCGAGCGCCACCATCGCAGCACGGGCCGCGCCACCGGCGCCGACCACGCCGATGGCGGTGCGCACGTCCACGCCCAGGTGGTCGCGAATCGCCCAGACCAACCCGGCGCCGTCGGTGTTGTCTCCCACCAGGTCGTCGCCGTCCCACATCACACAGTTGACCGCTCCCAGCAATTCCGCCGACGGCGTGAGCCGATCGAGGTGGGCGATCACCGCCTCCTTGTCGGGCATCGTGACCGACAGGCCGAGCCACCGTTGACGACGCATCTCGGCGATCACCTCGCCGACCTCGTCGACGCCGGCGCGAATGCGGCCATACACATGAGGCAACCCGGCGGCGGCGAACGCGGCGTTGTGCAGGTCAGGGGATTTCGAATGCTCGATCGGGTCGCCGATCACGAACGCCGATCGGCCAGTCGGCCCCGCTGCGAGGCTCGGTTCGCTCAACACCAGCCGTTTTGCTGGCAGACCTTCTTGCCGGCCAGAAACTCGTCGTAGCTCGCGGTGAACAGGTGCTCGCGCGGCCCGACGCTCTTGAGCACGTAATAGATCCAGTCTCCGGCGGCCGGACTGATGGCCGCTTCGAGGGAGGTCTTCGACGACAAGGCGATCGGGGTCGGGGGCAGCCCGTCGCGGGTGTAGCTGTTGTACGGCGTGTCGGTCTCGAGTTCCGTCTTGGTGAGACCGCCCTCGTTGCCCCGGCGTTGCACGCCGTAGAGCACCGTCGCATCGATCTGCAGGCGCATCGGCTTGTCGAGACGATTGAAGATGACCCGAGCCACGCGATTCGCCTCGCCCTCGACGTCGCCCTTTTCACGCTCGATGATCGAGGCCATCGTGACGAGTTCCGCTGCGCTGTAGCCGGTTCGGGCCTCGGCGTTGCCATATCCGGCGGCGTCGAGCACCTTGTCGAACTCGCTGACGAAACGCTGCAGGATCTCCTGGGCCGTCGCATCGGACTTGAAATCGATGGTCTCCGGCAACAGGTACCCCTCCCAGTTCTGGGTGGGGTCGGTGTGGTATTTCGAGGTCACCTGACCGGACGCGAGCACCAGGCTCATCTCATCGACGGAGATCTCGGGGAACACCTTGTTGATCGCCCCGAGAGCGTCGACGAGCCACATGCCGGGAATGATGGTGACGACCCGGCTCTGTTCGGCGACCGGGCCCCCGTTGAGCACGTCGATGGCATCACCCATCGCCATGTTCTTCTCGAAACTGATGTACCTGCCGGCCTGCACCGGCTTCACATCCGCGAACTTCGAATACCAGCCCATGACCCGAGCGCTGGAGATGATCTCCTCGGACTCGAGCTGGTCGGCGACGTCGCTCAACGTGGCGCCCTTCGCGATGACGACCTCGGCGATCGCCGGCCCCGCCTCACCGGACGGGTTGATCTGTCGCGCGGTCCACACCAATGTGCCGGCGGCGACCACCCCGATCACCGCGATCACCGCGACGATGGTCAACCCGATCGGGTTCGCCCGACGGGCCATCGGCCGATACGGCTCGTAGTCGTACCCGTCGTCGTAGTTGGCGTCTGCGTACCCGTCGTCGTAGTAGTAGTCGTTGTCGTAACCGTCGTGGTCGTCGTAGCTCACGGATCCTGCTCGGGTGCGTCGGCGGCGGCCCGGCGGTGATCGAGCCACGCCTGCAGCATCACCGCGGCGGCGACCTGATCGATGGCCCGCTTTCGGGCCGCCGGACTCAAGTTCAATTCCTGCAGCGACCGCGCCGCGGTCACCGTAGTCAGACGCTCATCGTAGGTCTCCACGGGTAGCCCGGTGGTGGCACGCAGTTCGTCGCACTCAGCCAGCGCCTTGTTGGCGCTCTCGCTCAGGCGACCGTCGAGGTGCAGCGGCAGCCCGACCACGATGACCTCCGCCTCCGCCTCGAGCGCAAGATCACGGATCTTTCGGTGATCGCGCTGGCGATCCCCGCTGCGCTGCACGACCTCATAGGGGGTGGCGAGCACGCCGTCGCTGGTGCTGAGTGCGACCCCGATCCGTTTCGAACCCAGGTCCAGCCCGATCGCTCGCATCGCGATCGACGCCTCAGATGCCGAGCTTGGCGCGCACGTTCGCGATCGCGTCGCCGATCGCCTCGACATTGCGTCCGCCCGCCGTGGCGAGGTCCGCGCCCTTGCCGCCGCCACCGCCGAGCAGCTTCATGGCCTCGCCGATCAGTTCGCCCGCGTTCAGGTCGCCTCCGACCTTGGTGGCCGACGCGACGGCGACCCCTTTACCGCCGGGGGAACTGATGAGCACCACCGCGTCGAGCCCCTTGTCGCGCAACGACACGGCGAGGTCGCGAACCTCGTCGCGGGTCCCCGCGGCGACCTCGGCCACCAGCTTGTTGTCGACCGCATCGTCGATGAGGTCGCCGGCCGCCGATGCCGCGAGTTGGCGACGAAGCTCGGCGATCAGGGCCTTCGACGACTTGGCTTCCTCGATGCGCTTGCGAACCGCATCGATCAGATCCTCCACGGGCACGCCCAAGGCAGCGGATGCCTCGACGATCCGGTCTTCGACAGACCGCAGCCGATCGATCAGCCCCGTCCCCGCGACCGCCTCGAGGCGACGGATGTTCGAACCGATCGAGGTTTCGCTCGTGATCTTCACCGGCCCGATCTCGCCGAGGGAGCTCACGTGGGTGCCCCCGCAGAACTCGATCGAGCGAGGCCCGGCCTGCAGCACCCGAACACGGTCGCCGTACTTGTCGCCGAAGAACGCGATCGCCCCGAGTTCCAACGCGTCCTGCTTGGCCATCTCGGTGTGGGTCACCGTGGCGTTGGACAGGATCTGTTCGTTCGCGAGGTCTTCGATGTCACGGATCTGTTCACGTGACAGGGCTTCGAAATGACTGAAGTCGAAACGCAGCCGGTCGGGGCCGACCCACGAACCCTGCTGTTTGACGTGATCGCCGAGCACCTCGCGAAGCGCCCAGTGCAAGATGTGGGTGGCGGTGTGGTGGCGACGAATCGCGGCTCGGCGCGGCGAGTCGATCGACGCGGTCACCCGCTCGCCGACCTCGAGCGCGGCCAGTCGGTCGACGTCGTCGGGGGCCACCACGTGGCGCACCAGCCCGGGCGCACCGTAGGTCGTATCGCTGATGTGGACCTGGTGACTGCCCCACGAGATCAGCCCGGTGTCACCGATCTGGCCGCCCGATTCGGCGTAGAACGGAGTCCGGTCCAACACGATGGCGTTGCCGACGACGCCGAGCACGTTCGCCTCGCACTGCTCGACCTCTCGGCCGACGAAGACGGTCTCGCCGCCCTCGCGCAGCTGAGCGAAGGCCGAGGACTCGCTGTCGGTGGCCACCTTGCCCTTCTTGGCCGAGGCCTTGGCGCGATCTCGCTGATCGGCCATCGCCTCGTCGAATCCGTGCTGGTCGAGGTCGTAGCCGGCGATCTCGACAAACTCCTGGGTGACCTCGAGTGGAAACCCGAAGGTGTCGTGCAGTTTGAAGGCCACCGCACCGTCGAGGCGCCCGCCCGTCGGGAGCTTGTCGAGTTCGCTGTCGAGCAACGCCGAGCCGGTCTTGAGGGTCTGGCGGAACTTCGATTCCTCGCGTTCGACCGTGGTGAGCACGGCGTCGGAATTGGTCCGCAGTTCCGGGTAGGCGTCGCCCATCACCTCGATGCAGCGAGACACGAGCCCGGCGAGAACCGGCCGATCGACGCCGGTGAGGTAGGCGAAACGGATCGCACGCCGAATGACCCGCCGAAGCACATATCCACGGTCCTCGTTGGAGGGAATCACGCCGTCGGACACGAGGAAGGTCATCGTGCGGGTGTGATCGGCCATCAGGCGCAACGCCACGTCGGTGATCTCGCCGTCACCGATGCGGTGACCCGTCACCCGCTCGGCCTCGCCGACGAGGTCGGCCAACACGTCGGCGCTGTAGAGCGAATGGCTGCCGCCGAGCAGCGCCAGGATGCGCTCCATGCCGGCACCGGTGTCGACATTCGGCGTCGGAAGGTTCGCGAGCACGCCGTCGGCACCGCGGAAGTACTGCATGAACACGAGGTTCCAGATCTCGACGAAACGGTGTTCGGCCGCGGGGTTGGCCGGGCCGCCGTCGGGGCCGAGGTCGGGTCCGAAGTCGTAGAAGATCTCCGAGCTTGGGCCACACGGGCCGGTTTCGCCCATCTCCCAGAAGTTGTCGGCGTCGAGGCGTTGGATGCGGGCGCGGGGAACGCCGATCGAATCGGCCCAGATGTCCTCGGCGTCGTCGTCGGAGGTGTGTACCGTCACCCAGATGCGATCGCCGTCGACCCCCAGCACCGAGGTCACGAACTCCCAGGCCATCGCAATGGCCTCGGCCTTGAAGTAGTCGCCGAAGCTGAAGTTGCCGAGCATCTCGAAAAACGAGAGGTGGCGGGGGCTGCGACCGATGGCGTCGAGATCGTTGTGCTTGCCGCCGGCGCGGACGCACTTTTGCACCGACACCGCCCGGGGCGGGTTGAACGGCACCGGTTCCTCGCCGAGGAAATACGGCACGAACTGCATCATCCCCGAGTTGTTGAACATCGGGGCCGACGGGTGGTGAGGGATCAGTCCCGCAGACGGAACGACCGTGTGTCCCTTCTCCGCGAAATAGTTCGTGAAGGCGAGGCGAAGATCATTGGCGCGCATGATGCGCACAGCCTATCGGGCTTGTTTGCGGCGCCGGTCGGGGTTACGCGAGCGCCGTGCTGAGCCTCGGGTGGCTTCGGTGTCGCCCGCGACATCGGCGGCCTTGGCGTCGGCGGCCTTGGCGTCGAATCTGTCGGCGGCACTCGCCGCGAAGTTCGACACGCTGTTCGCGAGGGCCGCAGCGTTGTCGGCGGCCGACGCGGTGGTCGCCGCCGCGCTGCCGGCGAAGCTGCGAGGCAACCCGGCGCGCAGGTCGGCCTCGGTCTGACGCCCCTCGGCGATCCCCTCGTTCACCGCCGTGACCACCCGGTCTTTCAGGTCGGTGGCTTTGGTCTTGGCGACGTCGACGACGTGCGACGGCGTGGCCTTGGACTGAATCGCCTCGACCTGTCGTTTCACCTTGCGTTGACCCCACACGGTGGCCGCCGAACCGGTCGCGGCGCCGACGCCCAGCCAGAACACGCGCTTGAACATCAGGACTCCTCCGACTTGGTCAGGCGACGGGCGGCCTTTCGGGTTCCGCGGGCGACCGCCGCGGTTTTGATGACCGGATTCGACAGCACCCGAACGGCCGACGCGGTCGCGCCGTCCATCGTCTCGGTCACCGAACCTGCGACGTCGATGAGGTTCTCGAGGCGCGCCACCTGACGTGCTGCGGTGTCCGCCGCGGCCTCGAGGCGCTCGGCGGATGGCCCGGCGACCTCGGTGAACGCGTCGAGCTCCTTGCGTAACGATCGCACCACGAGTCGCAATTGACCGACCGTGATCGCCAGCGCGGCAATCGCCCCAAGGCTCACGACGGTCGTGACGATCAAGACGATGTCGGTCGCACTCATCTCCAAACACCCTAGTTCTCCCAGCCTGTCCCACCCGTCCCAGCACCTCGCCTGCCCCACCCCAGCCTGTTCTCCGATAACCAGTGGTCGTGATCACGACCACTGGTTATCGGAGAACAGGCGTTTTCGGGGATCCGGGTCAGTGCATGTAGGCCGACTCCGGCGGGGGTTCCAGCTTGGTGGTCGACGCGGCGGCGATGAAGTCGCACACCTCGCGGGACTTTGCGGCCCTCGACAACACGATCGCTGCGTGGGTGAGGTTGTGTCGCACCTCGGGCATCCCGATGAACTCGCTCGCGTGGGCGGCCCCGGTTGCGATGATCAACGCCGAACGGTCGGCCGGACCGATGTCCTCGGAGGCGAAGATGACCATCCGTCGGGCCAGGAATCTCGGGTCCTCGCCGCGGTCGAGCATGTGGTTCAACCAGGCGGAAGCCTGCTCGGCGTTGCCGGATCGCATGTGCTTGATGAACGCGCTCGCGGCGTCGTAATGGTCGCCAGCCTGATAGTGCGCGATCCCGGCGCCGAGGGCCTCGGTCAGCAGGTCGAAGGTGATCTCGCCACCGCTGCCCGGCCTGGTCAGATCGGCCGCCGCCTCAAGCCCGGTCAACAGACGTCGCCCGTCGCCCTCCACCGACCCGATGAGGTGGTCGGCAGCGTCCTCGGCGACCGAGATCGGCCGACGTTTCGCGAGCTCCTCGACGCCGCGATCGAGCAGCGCCCGCAGGTCCGCGTCATCGAGCGGCTCGAGCTTGAGCACCGTGCAACGGCTGAGCAGCGGCCGGTTCACCGTCGCCCAGGGGCTTTCGGTCGTCGCTCCGATGAGGGTCACCAGCCCCGATTCGACGTGGCCCAGCAGCGCATCTTGTTGGCTGCGGGTGAAACGGTGAATCTCGTCGAGGAACAACACCGTCGAGATCTCGCTCATCCCCAGGCGGGCGGCGGCCTGATCGGCGACCGTGCGAATGTCCTTGACCGACGCCGTGACCGCCGAGAGCATCTCGAAATGCGACCCGCATTCCGCGGCGACGAGTCGAGCGATCGTGGTCTTTCCGGTCCCCGCCGGGCCCCACAGGATGCAACTGCGGACGAACCGACGCTCGACCATGTTGCGCAACGGTCGGCCTCGCCCGACGAGATGCTGCTGACCCAACACGTCGTCGAGACGCCGGGGTCGCAGGCGTTCGGCCAACGGGGCGCGGGTCGCGAGTTGATCTCCCGCCGACGCGCTGAACAAGTCCATCGCCAGAGACTAGAGGTCGACCCCAACCGCATTTTCGCGACTCCTCCGTAGCCTGAAGCCATGACAGGGTTTGTGATCATCCCGCTGTTGCTCGCGGTCGCTGCCGGTATCGGCATGGTGTTGACCCGAGCGTCGAAGGAACGCCGCGAGGTGATGGCTCGCCTCGACCGTGAACGCACCATCCGCCCCGGCTACAGCCCCACGGCGGAACTGTTTCGCAGCGCCGGCGTGTCCGAGGCCCACATCGAACAGATGGCGCCGTTCGTTTCGGCCCCACGCATCGCTTCCGCCGACCCGCCGACCAGTTCGATTCCGGCACCGGTGTCCCCGGAGGCAACGGGGGCATCATGGCCGTCGGACCGGCCATCGCAGTGGCCATCGGAGCACGCTGTCGTGTCGGCTCCGACCGCCGGTGCGAAGCGGCCACCAGCACCCTCCCCGGCGGCGCCCGCGCCCACCGTGCCGGCATCCGCACCGGCACCCGCCCCGTCAGCACCCGCCCCCACCGTGTCGATGCCCGCCGTCGCCGCCACCTCCACCCGCGCATCGGGCGGACTGTCGATGCTGCGCCACGTGTCGATTCCCTCAGGGTTCATCCCGCTCGGACCCGAGGGCGATGAGCGCGTCGTCTTCGCAGTGGAACGCAGCGCCCGATCCGTCCGCGACCAGATCGAGCAGCTCTTCGCCGAGGCGGGGGCATCGGTCTCGTGGCTCGAACCGACGGTGGCGGCCGTGGCGCGCGACGGCGAACGGGCCCTGGTGAGCCTCTACCCCGATGCACACACCACCCGCGACCTCGACGGCAACGCGCTGTTCCCGACTGCACGTCCCGACGAGACGGTCGTGCGCATCACGGCGGCCTGACGCCCCAGATCACCGTTCTCCGATAACCAGTGGTCGTGATCACGACCACTGGTTATCGGGAAACGGGTTGTACGCTGGCGCGTGCCCATGACGCGCTCACGCCACCGCACACCGACAGCGCCCAAGGCGCCGACACCGGCCGAGGTGGAACTCGTCGCCAGGATCTCGGTGGGTCTGGGGGTCGGCAGCCTCGTGAGCGTCCTGGTGCCGACCGTGCCGATCATCCTCGGCATCGCCACCCTGCTCGCGGCATTCACCGCCCGACGTCACCGCAGCACCGAAGGCCCCGGCCCGGAACGTCACGCCATCGTGATGGGCATCATCGGTATCTGCGTCGGTGCGCTGATGATGGCGTTCTACCTCTACGGCGCGTCGAAGCTCCGGGGCTGACGGGCCGTCGGCCCGTCGGCAGACTCAGTCGGCAGCCTTGGGCAGCAATCGCAGGCCCAACTCATCGAGCTGGGCGCGGTCGATCTCGGTGGGGGCCTTCGTCAGCGGATCGCCGCCCGACTGGGTCTTGGGGTACGCGATGACCTCGCGGATGTTCTCCTCGCCGACCAGCAGCGCGACGATTCGGTCGATCCCGAACGCGAACCCGGCGTGCGGCGGTGGGCCGAACTTGAACGCATCGAGCAGGAACCCGAACTTCGACTGTGCTTCCTGCGCCCCGATGCCCAACAGTTCGAAGATGCGGTTCTGAATGTCGGCGCGGTGGATACGAACCGAACCCGAACCGAGTTCCCATCCGTTCAACACCAGGTCATAGGACTGACTGCGCACCTTCAACAGGTCCTCGGGGGTTCCGTCGAGCAGACCCCAGTCCTCCTCGTTGGGCATCGTGAACGGGTGGTGGGCCGACACGGGCTTACCGGTGGCCTCGTCGATGTCCTCGAACAGCGGGAAGTCGACGATCCACAAGAAGTTGAGTCCGCCTTCGTTCACCGGGGGACGGCCGATTTCCAGGCGCAACAGTCCGAGCACGTGGCGGACCTTGATCCGTTCATCGGCGACGATCAACAACAGGTCGCCGGTCTGCGCCTCCGTCGCCGAGACGAGCGCGGCAAGTTCGTCGGCGGACAGGAACTTGGCGACCGGGCTGTCGAGTTCGCCCCCCTCCTTCACCCGCATCCACACCAGGCCCTTGGCCCCCCAGCGTTTGGCCTGATCGGTGAGATCGTCGAGACGACTGCGGGTGAACTCGGAACCTCCGGGAACCCGGATGCCCTTGATGCACGGGGCCTTGAACGCGTTGAACCCGGTGTTCGAAAACACCTCGGTCAGCTCGATCAGTTCGAGGCCGAACCGCACGTCGGGTTTGTCGGAGCCGAAGCGCTCGACCGCCTCGGTCCAGGTCATCCGAGGGATCTCTCCGATGTCGTCGCCCGTCACCGACTTCACCACCGCGGCGACGGCGTGGCTGATCGCCGCGAACACGTCTTCCTGGCTCGCGAAGGACATCTCGGCATCGAGCTGGGTGAACTCGAACTGACGGTCCGCTCGCAGGTCCTCGTCGCGGAAACACCGCGCGATCTGGTAGTAGCGATCGACCCCACCCACCATGCAGAGCTGTTTGAACAGCTGCGGCGACTGGGGCAGTGCGTAGAACGTGCCGGGCTTCTGGCGGCTCGGCACGACGAAGTCGCGAGCGCCCTCGGGGGTCGAGGCGATGAGCATGGGCGTTTCGACCTCGAGGAACCCCTGCTCCTCCATCGCCGACCGAATGGCACTGTTGACCTTGGCCCGGGTGCGCAGATTGCGCTGCATCTGCTCGCGACGAAGGTCGAGGTAGCGATGGCGCAGGCGGATCGTCTCGTCGATCTCCTGGCGGTCGTCGAGCTGGAACGGGATCGGCTCGGAGGTGGACAGGATCTCGACCGTGCAGTCCTTCAGCTCGACCTCACCCGTGGCCAGATTCGCGTTCGCCGTCCCCTCGAGCCGCGCGCTCACGGTGCCGGTCACGCTCACCACGTACTCGCTTCGCAGATCCGCGGCACCGTCGACGACGCACTGGGTCAGGCCCGTGTAGTCGCGCAGGTCGATGAAGGCGAGGTGTTCGCCGTGCTCGCGGCGCCGGGCCACCCAGCCAGACAGCGTGACAGTCTCACCGATATTCGCGGCCCTCAGCTCCCCACAGGTGTGGGTGCGAAACGCGGTCGTCAACGACGGCCGAGCGACACTCGTCGAGGCGGAGGTGCTGGCGGGCGCGGGGGTGCTGGCGGGCGCGGAAACAGAGTCGGTCACGCAGCGAGCCTACCGGCTCAACCAGCGTCGATCTGCACCCGCCGGCGCAGCACGTCGACGATCTCGCCACGCGGCACGGTCGTCTGTGCCCCCTCGTGGTCGCTCGAGCGAAGGTCGCGCAACGACACGACGCCGCCGGCCCGTTCATCGTCGCCGACGATGATTCCCCACCGCGCTCCCGAACGATCCGCCTGTTTCATCTGCGCCCGCAGCGATCGCCCGCCGTAGGCCCGGTCACACGACACTCCCCCACGACGGAGCTCCAACAACAGGTCGCGCCCGTGGGAACCGTCGCCTCCGAGTTCGACCACGAACGCGTCAACCGTCAACTCGGGCGTCTCGAACACACCCTCTCGATCGCATGCCAACAGGATCCGCTCGATTCCCGACCCGAACCCCACACCCGGCAATGGCGGGCCGCCGAGGGATTCCACCAGTCCGTCGTAACGCCCGCCCCCGCCGATCGTCGACTGGGCTGCGTCCATTGCCTCGCTGATGATCTCGAACACCGTGTGGGTGTAGTAGTCGAGGCCGCGAACCAACCGCGGATTGAGCGTCACTGGAACCCCGGCCGCGGCCAACCCTTGTTGAACCCGGTCGAAATGGGCGAGCGCAACCTCCGACATCGACTCCATCAGGGTCGGCACCCCGTCGAGCGCAGCGCGGGTCGCCGCTCGCTTCGAGTCGAGGACGCGCATCGGATGCCGGTCGATCTTGGCGGCATCCTCGGGGTCGAGATCGCCGACGCGTCCGTTCAGAAACGCTCGCAGGGCGTCCATGTAGCGCGCACGGCTCTCGGGGTCTCCGATCGAGTTCAGCTCCAACCGGAGCTGCGACAGCCCGAGCGACCGGTAGAAGTCCCACAGGCCGACGATCAATTCGACGTCCACGTCCGGCTCCGCCGCACCGAAACACTCCGCACCGAGCTGATGATGCTGGCGATAGCGCCCGGCCTGGGTGTTTTCGTGGCGGAAGTGCTGGGAGAAGTACCAGACCTTGAAGGGGGTCAGCGGCCGATGCTGGATGACCGAGCGAGCCACCCCCGCCGTCGACTCGGGCCGCAACGCGATATGGGTGCCGTCGCGGTCGGTGAAGTCGTACATCTCCTTGGTGACGACATCGGTTCCCTCACCGACCCGTGCGAACACCGCAAGCTCTTCGAGAATCGGAGTCTGAATGTACCGATATGCGCTTCGACCGAACTGCTCGGCAAAGCGGCTGATGAGCTCGAGCCAACGCTGGGAGGTCGGGGGCACGAGGTCGTGCATCCCCTTGAGGGACTGAAAGGTCGGTGCGGCCACGGCGTCACAGGCTAGTGCCCTGTCTGCGAACCTCAGGGCGACGACCGGGCCAGCGTTGCCTCGCTCCGACTCTGCCATGGACTGGGCGCGCCAGCGGGTCACATCCGACCCGCCAGCGCGCCCAGTCCTGTCCGCCAGTCCTGTCCGCCCGCCAGTCGTGTCCGCCAGTCCTGTCCGACCCGCCAGTCGTGTCCGCCGGCCGACCCGCTATTCCCGGGTGCCGGACCGATAGGCGTCGTACACCGAATCGATCTGGCGCAGGGTCGACAGGATCGCGTCGAGATGGCTCGGATCGCCGAGTTCGAACTCGAAGCGCATCTTCGACACGCGATCGGCCCCGGTCGAGGCGTTGCAGCTCAAGATGTTGACCTGCTGGTCCGCCAGCGACAGCGTCACGTCCTGCAACAGACGGCTGCGGTCGAGCGCCTTGACCTCGACCGCAACGGTGAAGGTGCCCGTCGACTGCTCGTCCCAGGAGACGTTGATCAGTCGTTCGCCGTGGCTGTGCGCCAGCGAGGCCCCGGTCTCACAGTCCGCCCGGTGCACCGACACCCCCCGACCCCGGGTCAGGAACCCGATGATGCGATCGCCAGGAACCGGAGTGCAGCAGCGGGCGATGCGCACCAGTTCGTCGTCGTGACCCTCGACGTGCACGCCCACGGCGTGGCGGCGTTTGCCGCGCGAGGACACCGCCCCGGTGGAGATGACCTCGGTCTGTCCCTCCGACACCCCGCGCTTTTCGGTCGAGAGTTTCGCGACGACGTCGGCCGGGTCGATCCGGCCCTCGACGAAGGCACGCAACAGCGCCTCGAAGGATGCGACCCCGAACTGGGGGGCCAACGCGTCGAGGGTCTCGTCGGTGGCGAGGCGGCGAACCGCCGGCGGCTCCGCCCGAAGCGACTTCGCCAACAGCTCACGGCCGGCCTCGACCTCGTCCTCACGGCGCTCGCGGTTGAACCACTGCTTGATCTTCTGCTGTGCCGACCGGGTGGCCACGAACTCGAGCCAATCGAGCGACGGGCCGGCGCCGTCCACCTTCGCTGTGAAGATCTCGACGGTGTCGCCCGACTGCAGCTTGTGGTCGAGGGTGACGAGCCGACCCCCAACCCGCGCGCCGATACACCGGTGCCCGACCTCGGTGTGGATCTGGTAGGCGAAATCCACCGGGGTCGAACCCTTGGCGAGGGTGTGGACGTCGCCTTTCGGCGTGAAGACGTAGACCTCGTCCTGTTCGAGGTCGGTCTTCAGGTTCGCCATGAACTCCTCCGGGTCGAGCAGCTCGCGCTGCCAGTCGACCATCCGGTTGAGCCAGGGCAGATCCTCCGGCGGCGCGCCCGCACCTTCCTTGTAGACGAAATGCGCGGCGAGGCCTGACTCGGCGCGCTGGTGCATCTCCCGGGTACGGATCTGCACCTCGAGGGGCTTGCCCTGCGGACCGACGACGGTGGTGTGCAGCGACTGGTACAGGTTGAACTTCGGCGATGCGATGAAGTCTTTGAACCTCCCCACCACCGGCATCCACGCCGAGTGAATCGCGCCGAGCGCGGCGTAGCAGTCCTTCTCGGAGTTCACGATGACCCGCAACCCCACCAGGTCGTAGATGTCGTCGAACTCCTTGCCGCGAAGCACCATCTTGTCGTAGATGCTCGACAGGTGCTTGCTGCGCGACGTGACGTCGGCCTGAATCTGCACGAGCGCCAGCCGTTGGCGCAGCTCCTCTTCCACCTGGGTGAGATAGAGCTCGCGCTCCGGCGCACGGGTGGCGACCATGTGATCGATCTCGGCGTAACGCTTCGGGTGCTGTGACGCGAAACACAGGTCCTCGAGCTGCTGTTTCAGCTCACCCATCCCGAGGCGATGCGCCAGCGGGGCGTACACCGCGAGCGTCTCGTTCGCCGTCTTGTTCTGCTTGTCCGCCGGAAGCGCCGCAATCGTTCGCATGTTGTGAAGGCGATCGGACAACTTGATGACCAGCACCCGGATGTCGTCGGCCATCGCCACGAGCATTTTGCGAATCGCCGCCGCCTGTTGGGCCTGCTTGGAATCGAAATGGATTCGATCGAGCTTGGTCACGCCGTCCACGAGGCGCGCGACCTCCGGACCGAACTGCTCCGCAAGGTCGTCGAGGCTCACGTCGGTGTCCTCGACCGAATCGTGCAACAGCGCCGCACAGATCGTGTCCTCGTCGAGGCCGTAGGAGGCGACGATCGTCGCGACCGCGAGCGGGTGGGTGATGTAGGGCTCCCCCGACTTTCGCTTCTGCCCCTCGTGCGCGATCGCCGCCACCTCATAGGCGGACTGGATCTTGTCGGTGTGGCCCCGCGGATGAGCGGCGCGGTACTGCTCGATCAGTGGTGCGAGAGCTTCGATCGGTGGCTGCTGATTGCGCCTCCATGGAAGAACTCGAGTCATCGTCGCCATCGCGTCGCTCCGGGGTCCGCTCGGATGGGGTCAGTCGTAGGTCACGATCGACGATACGGCAACATCGGGAACTCGCGACCTCCCACCGAGGCCAACCAATTCCACGAGGAAGCTCGTGGCGACGACCGTCGCTCCGACACTGCGTAACAACGCCACCGCAGCGCCGGCTGTTCCCCCGGTGGCCAAAACGTCGTCGACCAACAGGACCCGTTGGCCGGGGCTGACCGCGTCGCTGTGGATCTCGAGCGTGTCGGTTCCGTACTCGAGGGCATATTCCTGGCGGTGAACGTCGCGCGGCAGCTTGCCAGGTTTACGCACCGGCACGAACCCGACTCCGAGCCGAACCGCGACCGGGGCGGCGAACACGAAGCCCCGGGCTTCGATGCCGGCGACCACATCGACCTTTCCGAAGAACGGCTCGGCGATCGTGTCGATGGACGAGTTGAATGCCGACCCGTCGGCCAACAACGGAGTGATGTCACGAAAGGTCACACCGGGGGCCGGATAGTCGGGAAGGTCCGTGATGAAACGCGAGAGGTCCTCTGGGGTCATGGGCGCCGAGCGTAGCGGCACCCGCTGCGGGTCCTCGCCCACCGATCGGCGGCGCGGGCGCCGGGCACCCGCGCCACAGACTCAGCGCTTCTTGCCCTGCTTGCGCGGACGCGGCGGCACCGCTCGGTCGTACTTCTGTGCCAACTCCGCCGTGGTCGCGGCCTGATCGACGGAACGCTCCACAGCCCCGACCTTCGCAGTCTCGCGACGGCGGGTGGCCCCTTCGGGAACCACGCCGACCTCCCAACTGTCCACCTTGGGGATGTGATCGGCCTCGGCCTCGATACCCCGGGCACGTGCGCGCGAGCGAACCCGGGAATACGCAGGCTCGCGTTCTTTGAGCCACACCAGCATGGGAGCGGCGACGCCGATGGAGGAATACACCCCGATCGCCAAACCGATGATGAGCGCCAACGAGAAGTCCATCATCGTCGGCTGACCGAACATCAGCCCGCCCACGATGAAGATGGCCAGCGGCGGAAGGATCGCAACCATGGAGGTGTTCACCGAGCGCATGATCACCTGGTTGAGCGAGCGCCTCATGATGGCGTTGTAGGTGTACTTGCCGCTCGGGTCGTACTTGGCGGCGTTCTCCCGCACCCGGTCGTACACGACGATCGTGTCGTACAACGAGAACCCGAGAATGGTCAGGATGGAGATGACCGTCGCCGGGGTGACCTCGAAACGGGCGATGGCGTAGATGCCGACGGTGATCAACACGTCGTGGGCCACCGCGAGCAGGCCCGACACCGCCATGCGCCACTCGAGGGTCCAGGCCATGTAGCCGGCGATCACGATGAAGAACACGATCAGCGCCCGAACCGCGTCGCGGGTGATCGACTTACCCCACGACGGGCCGATCGTGTTGGTGCCGATGTCGGTGACGTCGATCTGGGCGTCGTCGGGAGCGCTGGAGTTCGCGGCATCGGCGAGGGCCTGGCGGATCTCGTTCGACTCCGAAATGTCTTTCGCAGCAGTCGCCTGCACGCGAAGGATCGACGTGCCCTCGGCGTCGGTGATCCGCTGAATCTTGGCGCCACCAAGCTTGTCGAACGATTCGAGTACCTGCTCGGCCTGATCGCTGGAGATGTGTTTGGAGGGAACCTCCCAGACGGCACCACCTTTGAAGTCGATCGACAGGTTGAGACCCCAGATCGAGATCACCACCACCGACACGACCGTCGCCGCCGCGCTGACGAGCATCATCCAGCGCCACAGGCCGGTGAAGTCGAAATCCGTCTGAACCCGATAGAGCTTCTTACGTGTGCTGCTCATGCGGACACACCTCCCTCCACGGGACCCTGCTGTCGCACCTCGTCCCTCGTCGGTGGAACCGAAACACCGAACAGCGCCGGCCGGTCACCCAGCTTCGAACGCACCGACAACAGGGTCGCCGGGCGGATGAACGTGTAGGCCAAGATGAGGTCGAGCAGCGTCGTGACCGCGAGGTAGAACGCGAACCCCTTCACCGCGCCGACCGACAGCGCGTAGAGGATGACCGCTCCGATCAGCTGGCTGACGTCAGCCTTGATGATCGTTCCCCACGCCTGATCGAAGCTCTTTTCGACGGCTCGGCGGAAGTTGCGGCCTTCCGACACGTCCTCTTTGACGTTTTCGAAATACACGATGGAACTGTCGAGCGACACGCCGATCGACACGATGATGCCGACGATGCCGGCGAGGGTCAGCGCCAACCCCTGGGTTTCACCGAGGAACCCGACCACCGCCCACAGCATCGCCGCGGTCACCAACAGCGAGCCGATCGTGATCAACCCGAGGATGCGGTAGTACGCGACCATGTAGATGATCACGACGGCGAGACCGATGAGACCAGCGATGATCCCAGCGCGAAGCGCGCCTTCGCCGAGGGTGGCCGAAACGAACTGCACGGTCTGAGGCTCAAGTTCGATCGGCAACGAGCCGTAGCGCAGCGCCAGCGACAGGTCGCGGGCCTCCTGTTCGGTGAACCCGCCGGCGGCCGAGTTTCCGGAAATCGTGATCTGATCGCGGGTGTAGCTCGCCGCCTGAATGACCGGGGCCGATATCACCTCACCGTCGAGCACCACGCCGAGCTGCCCGGCCTCGGCCCCGACGGCGGGACAGGTTGGCTGGCCGGCGTAACACTGCGCCGCGGCCTGATTGAACAGGTCGATGCCGTCGGCGCCAGTCTTGAACTTCGGCATCACCACCCACTGACCGTTCTGCAGGCTCGGGGTGGCATCTTCGATGGCGCGACCGGTCAACAGCGTCGGGCCGAGTTGGTAGATAACCCGGTTGCCGTCCTTGTCGGGGGTGCCGAAGAGCGTGACGGGCTGATCGGCCTTGTCGTCCTCGGGGGCCGTGATCCCACTCGAGGCCGCCTCGATCGAGTACTCGAGGCCGAGCAGTTCGAGGAAATCCTCGTCGCTCACGTCGATTCCGAACTGGTTCGGAACGGTCGTGGGCGGGCTGGCGGGGTCCGTGGTCGGCGCCTCGGTCGCCGGATCTGCGGCGGGGTCGGCTGCCGGGTCCGCGGCAGGGTCTGCTGCGGTCGTCGGGGCCGCGGTCGTCGGGGCCGCGGTCGTCGTCTGCAACGGGGCCTTGCGGCCACCGCCGGTTCCGTCGCCGGAGACCGCGGCCGTGGTCGGCGTCGACTCGCTGCCCTCGGTGATCACGGTGCCGTCGTCGGTGGTGATCTGCCCACCATCCTCGGCGACGAGGCCGTCGGTGCCGGTCGCATCGGTGCCCGTCGCGTCGGTTCCGGTGATCCCGTAGGACTCGTTGTAGATCGACTCCGCCGTCACGCCCTCGGGAACGTTGAACTGCGCACGGAGCTTGGCCACACGCTCCTCGGCGTCGGCCGGAGGCGCATTGGTCGAGGCGGCGACGAGCGGGCGGAACCGCAACTCGGCCGTACGGCCGACGAGTTCGAGCACCTGCTCCTGATCCTTGCTGCCGGGCAACTCCAACACGATCGTGGAACCCTGGACGCTGATCTCGGGCTCGGCCACACCGATGGCGTCGACGCGGGTCTGGATGATCCGCTTCGTCTGTTCGAGGGTGTCGGCCGAAATGTCGGTGAGCTTCTCGCCGTCGGCCACCGGCTGCAGCACCACCGACACTCCACCTTGGAGGTCGAGGCCGAGCACGGGCTTCCAACCGGCGATGATCACCGCAACGCACGCTGCGATCGACAGCACCGTGGTCAGCAGCAGCGGGATGCCGCCGGAACGCTTCTTCGCCATGTATTGCCTTCGCTGTTCGTCTGAGTGTTTCGGGGGTGGTGACGTCGGGTCCGTGTGGCCCCGTTGGCGTCAGGACTTGTCGGGCTCCGCAGCGTCCGCGGACACCTTACGGGCGATGGATGCTCGGGTAACTCGAATGACCGCGTCGGTGTCGACCGAGAGATGAACGATCGGCTCGTCCGATTCGATGTAGCTGATCGTGCCGTAAATGCCCCCGCTGGTCACGACCTCGTCGCCCACGGCCAGGCTGTCCATCAACTCTGCGTGCTGCTTGCGCTGCTTTCGCTGCGGCACGATCAGCATGTACAGCAGCGGGATGAAGATGATGAGCGGAAGCAGTGCCCCAAGGCCGCCGCCGGAGGAGTTCTGTGCGAGCAGGGTTGCGAGATTGGTGGTCACGAAGGGTGCAGCCTAGTGCCACGTGTGCGTTCCGTGGTGGTCCTGGCCCCGGGCGCTACTGCCAGACCGCCGCGACCTCGGCGCGCAGATCCGACAGTGTGCCGGCCCCGATCGCGGCGCGAATGTCGTCCATGAAGCCGAGCAGCCAGGCGAGGTTGTGCAACGTGCACAGGGTCGCGGCACTCGGTTCGTTGACCGCGATGAGGTGACGAAGATATCCACGGCTGTAGCGCTCACACACCTGGCAGCCGCACTCGGGGTCGAGCGGGTCGTCGCTGCGGATGAACTCGGCGCGCTTGATGTTGAGTTTGCCCGCTCCGGTGAGAATCGTGCCGTGGCGTGCCAGACGGGTGGGCAACACACAGTCCATCATGTCGACCCCCCGTGCCACCGCTTCGATGATGCCCACGGGATCGCCGAGCCCCATGAAATAGCGCGGTTGATCGACGGGAAGGTGTGCGAGCGCCGCGTCGAGCGCCGGCAACATGACCTCGCGGGACTCACCGACCGACAGCCCGCCGATCGCATAACCGTCGAAGTCCAACTCGACCGTGCGTTGGGCCGACTCGACGCGCAGGTCGACCTCGGTGCCTCCCTGCACGATTCCGAACAAGGCTTGACGCTCGACGATGTCGGGTTTGTCGAAGGTGCCGTGACTGCGCCGCGCCCGCGCCGCCCAGTCGGCGGTGGTCTCCAGCGCCGCTCTCAGCGAGTCGCGCGAGGCGGGAAGCGCACTGCACACATCGAGCACCATCTGAATGTCGGCGCCGAGCAGCTCCTGGATGCGCACCGCGTCCTCAGGGGTGACACGGTGGTAGCTGCCGTCGTAGGTCGACTGGAACGTGGCCCCGTCCGCATCGACCTTCGGGTTGAGCGAGAAGATCTGAAATCCGCCGGAGTCGGTGAGCATGTGCCCACCCCACGTCTCGAACCCGTGCAAACCACCGAAATGGTCGATCACGTCCGCTCCCGGACGCAGCATCAAGTGGTAGGTGTTGCCGAGGATGATCTCCGCTCCGAGGTCGTCCATGTCGCGGGTTGTCACCGCCCGCACGGTGCCACGGGTTCCGACCGGCATGAACACCGGCGTCTTGAAGCTTCCCCGACGGGTCCGCACCGTTCCGCTTCGGGCGGCCCCGTCGGTGGCCTCGATATCGATGTGCAACTTCACGTGATGCCCCTTTGGCTCAACGGCGGACCAACCGCTCGGATGCGTCCGACCGGCGCCCCAAGAGCATGGCGTCCCCGAACGACAAGAAGCGGTATCCGTTCGCCAGTGCGTGAGCGTAGAGGTCTCGCCAGTGCGACCCGGTGAAGGCGTCGATCATCACGAGCAGGGTCGAGCGGGGCAGGTGGAAGTTGGTCAGCATCGCGTCGACGACCTTCCAGTCGAACCCCTCGGAAATGAACAGGTCCGTGGCGCCCGAGAGCTCGCCGCGGGCCGCCGCCGACTCGAGTGCGCGCACGGTGGTGGTACCGACGGCGACGATGCGACCACCCCCGGCGCGGGCGGCCTCGATCGTGCCCCACGTGTCAGGCGGCACCCGGTAGTGCTCGACGTGCATGGTGTGCTCGCCGATCACCTCGGTCGTCATCGGCCGGAAGGTGCCGAGGCCGACGACGAGTTCGACCCGGACGATCGGCACCCCCAGGGCCTCGATCCGTCCGATCAGCTCGGGGGTGAAATGCAGCCCCGCCGTGGGCGCCGCGGCGGAACGCGGTTCGTTCGCATAGACGGTCTGGTACCGATCGGGGTCGTCGAGATGTGCCGCTCCGAGGTAGGGCGGCAGCGGCATTTCCCCGGCGTCGTCGAGCGCTGCCAACAGGGCCTCGCGGTGGGGCACCTGCGCATCGACGAGCGGGCGCACGCGGCGGCGCCCCTCGCCGAGATCCTCGCCGAACTCGAAGGTGAGGTGCTCGTCGACGGAGTGGGTCGTCCCCGGCTTCAGCTTCGCTGATGGCCGAGCGAGCGCCTCCCACCATCCCTCGCCGAGCGGTTCCAGCAACAACACCTCGGCCGATCCCCCGGACGACCGCTCAAAACGCACCCGTGCCGGGAGCACCTTGGTGTCGTTCACCACGACCACATCGCCGGGGGCGAGGAACGTGTCGAGGTCGGCGACCACGCGATCGAGCGGTGGGCGCGCGGCATCGAGGGAAACGAGCATCCGCGCCGAGTCGCGCGGTTCGACGCCGACGGTGGCAATGTGCTCGGGTGCCAGTTCGTAGTCGAAGTCGGAAACCGGCCGCGAGCCCACCGGCGGGAGGTCTGCCGGCGGGTTGCCCGCCAGCGGGTTGCCTGCCGGCTCATTGCCTGCCGGCTCAGTCATCGGCCGCGGTGGGCTCGTCGAACAGGCTGGGCGAGCCGACCTGCAGTTCGGCCGATGCCGGCGGCGTCAGACCGATGTGGCGCCACGCCGCGGGAGTGGCGACGCGGCCGCGCGGGGTCCGCATGAGCAGCCCCTGTTGGATGAGGAACGGTTCGTAGACATCCTCGACCGTCTCGGTGGGTTCGGCGACCGCGATCGCCAAGGTCGACAACCCGACCGGCCCCCCGCCGAACAGCTCACACAGCGCCACCAGCACTCCCCGGTCCACCTTGTCGAGCCCCAGATGATCGACCCCGAACAACTCGAGCCCATCCGACGCGACCTGGGTCGTGATCGCGCTGTCGGCCTCGACCTCGGCGAAATCGCGAACCCGTCGCAGCAGTCTGTTGGCGATACGCGGTGTTCCCCGACTGCGGCGGGCGATCTCGTGCGCTCCCCGGCCCTCGATGCGGGCACCCAGGATGTGAGCGGCGCGGGTGACGATGTTCTCGATGTCCCTCGTCTCGTAGAAATCGAGCCGGGCGACAAGGCCGAAGCGATCGCGTAGGGGCCCGGTGATCAGCCCGGTGCGGGTGGTGGCGCCGACGAGGGTGAACCGCGGTAGGTCGAGACGGATCGAGCGGGCGGCCGGGCCCTTGCCGAGCACGATGTCGAGTTGGAAGTCCTCGACGGCCGGGTACAGCACCTCCTCGACGGTGCGGCTGAGACGGTGAATCTCGTCGATGAACAAGACATCGCCCTCCCCCAACTTGGTGAGGATTGCGGCGAGATCACCTGCACGCTCGAGCGTCGGGCCGGAGGTCACGTGCAACTGCACGTCCATCTCGTTGGCGATGATGCCCGCCAACGTCGTCTTTCCGAGACCCGGTGGGCCGGCGAAGAGGAGGTGGTCGGCCGCCTGCCCGCGCCGGCGCGCCGCCTCGAGGATGATGTTCAGACGTTTCTTGAGCTCCGCCTGGCCGACGAACTCGGCCAGTGTCCGCGGCCGCAATGCTGCCGCGTCGAGCGCTGCCTGTGAGGCGTCGCCTGCCCCGACGAGCGCGTCGAGTGAATCGGTCACCTCATCGGCAGCGTCCTGGTCGGTGTAGTCGGGGTTCAGCAGTTCGTCGCGCATCGTGTCGCCTCTTCAGCCTGGATCAGCTCGCCGCCAGCGCCTGGAGGGCTTGGCGCAGCAGGGTCGATGCGTCGCCCTCGAGTGGCAACGTCTTGAGTGCTCTGGCCACCTCGTCGGTGGAATATCCGAGGCCCGACAATGCCTCGCGGACGTCGTGATGCGCCGCCGGACCGGCGTCAGCGCCAATTCCAGGCGTGGCTCCCGCGGCCGAACCGTCCTCGCCTCCCACAGCTCGCAGGTCGATGTCGCCGAGTTCGAGGCGCGACTTCAGTTCGACGAGCAGCCGCTGCGCGGTCTTCTTGCCAACTCCCGGCACGGTGCACAGCGATGCCAGGTCGTCGGTTGCGAGCGCGAGCCGCAGCGAATACGGCGAGAGGGTCGACAAGATGGCGAGCCCGAGCGACGGTCCCACACCGTGGGTGCCGATGAGCGTTTCAAACGTGTCGCGTTCCTCGCGTGTGTGGAACCCGTACAGGGTTTGGGCCTCCTCGCGGATGTGGTGGTGGACCCATACGAACGCCTCGGCCCCCTCGGCGCCGAGCGCACCCGAGGTCGCCGGGGTGGTCGCAAGCCGATACCCGATGCCGCCGACCTCGATGACCACCTCGGTGCCCTGCCGGTCGAGCAGCACGCCACGCAACGACCCGATCATCGAATCGCCTCACGTGCTGCGTTCGGCCGGGCGGGGTCAGGGTTGTAGGCGATGTGACACAACGCCACCGCAGCGGCATCTGCGGCGTCGGCCGGACGCAACACCTTGTCGTGGCCGAGCAGGCGGCGGACCATCTCCTGTACCTGTTCCTTTCCAGCCGACCCATAGCCGGCGACCGCTTCTTTGACCTGGTTGGGCGAGTATTCGACCACGTCGCAGCCACGATTCGCGGCCTCAGCCATGATGATGCCACTCGCCTGCCCGACGGGGATCGCCGTCGAGACGTTGTTTTGAAACAGCACCCGCTCGATCGCCACGGCAACCGGCGGAAACTCGTCGAGCAGGCCGATGACGTCGCGCTGCAGCATCGCGAGACGCCGGGGCGTCGCCATGTCCGGGGGCGTTCGAATGACACCGATCGCCGCGGCGACCGCCGCTCCACTTCGCCCCTTGGGGGTGAGCACGCAGTAGCCGCAACGCGACAATCCGGGATCGATTCCAAGCACGAACACGCGTACGACACTAGCCGCGGATGGCTGCACGGTCGCGTTTCGCCCTCTTCAGGATCGTCAGCGCTGATGAATACGGCCGTTCTGGCGTGGGATCCGGCGCTTCCGTTTCTGGGTTTGGCTGTCTCGGGGCTTCGTTGTCGGGGGTCGCGTTTAGTGTCATACATATGTTCGAGGGCTTCGACACCGACCTGAATAGCCTGGGTTCCGGGATCGACGATGTTGCGGTGTTGTTCGAGCTGCAACGCCGTTTGGATCTGCACATGATCGACGCGCTCGGGGAGTTGGATGCTGTTGGGATGACCGACGTCGTCGAAGGTTTGTCCACCAAAGCGTGGGTGTCCAAGACCGCCCGTTGTTCGGGGGTGACCGCCGCGCGTCGGGTGTCGGTGGCTCGGGCGGTGCGGCGCCGGTATCGGCCCGAGGTGTTGGACCGCCTGCGGTCCGGGGTCGTGGGGTTTGATCATCTGGTCGTGATCGGCCGGTGGTCGAACCCGCGTATCGAACCCACCTGGTCCGACAACGCCGGACCCATGTTGGATTTGGCCGAGCATTTGACGTTCGCGAAATGGGAAAAGATCATCGCCGCGTTGGCACGCCTCGTCGACACCGACGGCACCGAACCCGCCCCACCAGCCGAAGAATCCTGGCTCGACCTACGCGACATCCACGGCCCCGACGGTGTCATCGGTGTGGAAATCGTCGGAGAGTTCTTCGGCGACTACGCCGAAGTCGTACGCCAAGCCATCAACGACGCCACCGCACGTCACCGCAAACAGGTTCGAAACGACGCTGAACAATTCGACCGGTCACCGACAACCTCAGAATCCCAACTACGCGCGAAAGCGTTGATGGACCTGTGCCGTTTCGGCACCCAGTTCACCCTGTCGGGTAACTACCGGCCAGGAACCGCAGAAGTGTCAGTGATTCTGCAGGCCGACGAACACGGCCAACCACGCGCGTATTCGCCTACAGGCGATCCACTCACCGCGGACGTGATCGAACGCATGATGTGTGACCCAGAACTACGCGCTGTCCTGTTGGACTCGTTGGGCCAACCGCTCGATGTCGGCCACTCCGTGCGATTGGCGACCGACGCTCAACGCGCCGCGTTGGCGGCACGCGACGGGGGGTGTTGTTTCCCCGGCTGTGAGGCACCCGCACAACAAACCGAAGCCCACCACGTACGCCACCACCGCAACGGCGGCTCCACCGCAGTGAACAACCTGGCGTGCCTGTGCCGACACCACCACGGCCTGGTGCACCGCGTCGGCTGGGCCATGCACATCACCACCGACGGATGGACCCTCTACACCCACCCCTGTGGCATCACGATCTGGGGTCAACAACACGGCGTACAACGCCAAGGCCCCATCCCCGAAGAACTCGCAGCAGAACCCGAACCCCCGGCCCGACCGAAGGTGAAAGTCCGCGGCGGAACCGTCGATTTGGCCGACGCGATCGCCACCATCCGACGCCGTTACGACCGCATGGCCGCCACCCCCAACACCCGCATCCACCGACCCCACGACGCCCGCCGGTCAAGCACAGGCCGAGGCTCAGGCGGGACCCGAAGCGGAACTGGCGGCAGGAGGGCCGGACGACGAGCCACCGCCAGGCAACTCTCCCTCACCCCGACCAAACCACCCCAACCACCGATACGCCAATGAACCGACACGTCAATGGCCCACCCACCGGAGTCTCCCCACCAAGCGTCGGTAAAGGCGCTGACACCGACGCGCGCCCGAACCCGACCGGCCCGCGTGTTGACGTGATGATCGTTCCTCATAGGGTTGTGCGCGTGCCGAGTCCCCGTCCCGACCGTTTGACGTCGCACCCGCCAACCACCGCTCCCGTCCCGACGGAGGCCCTCGGTCCCACTCCGACTCCAGTCCGCTCGGCCACTCACGACACCACTCACGCCACTGCACGCGCCTCCATACACGCCACCCCACGCGTCTCCGCGTTCTCCGTGCTGCCCACCGCGGTCGTCGCCCTCGTCACCTTCGTTGCCCTCGTCGCTTCGGCATGCACGGGCGGCTCGGACGAGGCGACCGCCTCGGCCCCCGACACCACGTCGGTTTCCACCGTCGCGAGCGGCGACATCGACGGCTGGACCCCCGACCCGCTGGTTTGGCGCACGTGCGAGTCGAGTCGCCGCCACCACTGCGCCACGCTGGTCGTTCCGTTCGACTGGTCCGACCCCGATGGCGAAACCATCGAACTCGCGGTCGCCCGGCTGCCCTCTACGGGCGCCAACGTCGGGTCGCTCATCATGAATCCGGGCGGGCCCGGCGGCAGCGGCGTGCAATTCCTCACTGGATCAGACTTCAACGACACGCTCACCGACTCATTCGACCTCGTGAGCTGGGACCCTCGTGGCGTCGGAGACTCCACAGCGCTGAGCTGCGCCGGACCAGACACGCTCGAGGAGTTCCTCGCGAACGACCCCAGCCCCGACGACGAGGCCGAACGCGCCGCACTCGACCAAGATGCCCGACGCATCGCGGACGATTGCAGCGGATCCGGATCACCTCAGGCCGATCTCGCGAAGCACATCGGCACCGACAACGTCGCCCGCGACCTCGAAGCGCTGCGCCTCGCCCTCGGCGACGAGTCGCTCAACTACCTCGGGTTCTCCTACGGCACCATGGTGGGCCTGCGCTACCTCGCAGCGTTCCCAACCCACGTGCGAGCGATGGTCCTCGACGCCGTGGTCGACCCGACCGAGCACCTCGAAACCTGGCTCCTCAACCAGGCCACAGCATTCGAAACCGCGCTCCAGGCCACCTTCGACGAGTGCACAACCAAGTGCCCCGTCGACGACCTCGCCGCCGCCTACGACGAGCTCCACGCCCTCGTCGAACGAGCACCGGTCCCCGCCGGCAACGGCCGAAAACTCGGACCCGCCGAACTCGAAACCGCTGCGATCTACATCTCCTATAGCGGCGACGCCTCGATGGAATTCGCCCGGGCCGTCAGCGAAGCGCTCAACGATGGCGACGGAACCTCCATGTACGAGATCGCCCAGGGGTACTACGACCTGTCCGGGTACGCCGCCTACGCAGCGGTGGAGTGCGTCGACTCCGAACACCCCGTCGGTTCCGAGGCCTACGCCGCATTCACCGACCGAGTCATCGCCGCCGCGCCTCGGCTCGGCGCCTCCGTCGCGTCGGAGCTGTTGCCCTGTGCCTTCTGGAACGCCCCCGTCGCCTCCGTATCGGGCCCCGTCACCGGCGACGGATCGCCGCCGATCCTCGTCGTCGGCAACACCGGCGATGCCGCCACCCCGTACTCGAACGCAACGAACGTCGCCGACATGCTGACTAACGGCGTGCTCGTCACCTACCACGGCAACGGTCACACCTCCTATGGTCGCTCGTCGTGCATCGACACCATCGTCGAGCGTTACCTCATCGACCTCGAGGTTCCGACCCAGAATCCGCAATGTGGGAAGTGAGCCCTGCAGGTGAGCGCTGCAGGTGAGCGCTAATCGTAAACCCGGCGAGTTGCTCGACCGCTGCCGTGGCCGCACCGTTTCTGACGGCCCGTCAGAAACGGTGGGACGATCGTCTAGAATCGCGGTCCGGCCACCGCCGTCGCTACCGCCGCATCTATCAAGGGGAGATCGCGTCCATGGAGTTCAACCTCGCTCAGGTGTTCGATGCGCTGGCAGACGCGCTCGACGACCGCGTCTGTATCAAGACCGCGAAGGTGACTCGCACCTACGCGGAGATGGGTGAACGGACCAGTCGCTTCGCCAATGCACTGCGAGCCCGCGGCCTGAGCGTGCACGCCGAGCGCAGCGATCTGGCGAACCACGAGTCCGGCCAGGATCACGTGGCGTTGTATCTCCACAACTGCCCCGAATACCTCGAGGGGATGATCGGCTCGTACAAGGCCCGTGCGGTGCCGTTCAACGTCAACTACCGCTACGTGGCCGAGGAACTCGAGTACCTCTTCCGAGACTCGAACGCGAAGGCCGTCGTCTTTCATTCGCGCTTCGCGCCCACCCTGGCCGACATCCGAGATCGCCTCCCCAACCTCACCGTCTTCTTCCAGGTCCGCGACGAATCCGAAAACGACCTGCTCGAAGGCGCCGAATGGTACGAGGACGCGCTCGCCGAAGCGTCACCGGAAATCCCCGAGGAACTGCGAGCCTCCTGGTCTCCCGATGACCTCTACATCCTCTACACCGGCGGCACCACCGGCATGCCCAAGGGCGTTCTGTGGCGCCAGGCCGACATCTTCTGCGCCGCAATGGGTGGCCGCCCCTACGGAAGCGCCGACGAACTCGAGTCGGTGGACGCCGTCGTCAAACAGGCGCTCGGCGGCGGAATTACGATCCTGCCGGCCCCGCCGTTCATGCACGGCGCCGCCCACTGGACGGCCTTCATCTGCTTCACCCAGGGCGGAACGATCGCGCTTCAGGGGGTCGTCGACCGCCTCGATGCCGTCGACATGCTCACCTCGATCGAACAACTCGGCGTCAACACCATCGTCCTGGTGGGCGACGCGTTCGCCCGGCCGATCATCGACGAGATCGAACGGGGCGATTACGACCTCAGCTCGCTGTTCGTGCTGACCAACGGCGGCGCGGCGATGAGTGTCGGCGTGAAGTCCAAGCTGCTCGAACTGCTGCCGACCGCGATGATCATCGACGGCATCGGCAGCTCCGAGACCGGCCAGCAGGCGTACCAGGTGTCGAGCGCCGGCAGCGAGATCGCGAGCGGGACCTTCAGCCCGACCCCGGGCGCTTGCGTGATCAACGACACCTTCGATGCGCTCATCTCCCCCGACGACGACACGGTCGGCTGGCTCGGCCAACGCGGTCGCGTGCCGCTCGGCTACCTCGGCGACGCCGACAAGACCTCGCGCACCTTTCCGGTCATCGACGGCGTGCGCTACTCGATTCCGGGCGACCGCGCCCACTACACGCTCACGGGGCCGATCGAGGTGCTCGGCCGGGATTCGGTGACGATCAACTCCGGAGGCGAGAAGATCTTCGCTGAAGAGGTCGAGGCCGCCCTCGCCCCTCACGCCGACGTGTTCGACGTGGTCGTGTGCGGCCGACCGAGCGAACGCTGGGGCAACGAGGTCACCGCCATCGTCCAACTACGCGAAGGCGCCGCCGCGGATGAGGCCTCGCTCCTCGCCGAGGCACAACGCCACATCGCCCGCTACAAACTGCCCAAGGCCTTCGTGTTCGTCGACAAGATCGAACGGTCCCCTTCCGGCAAGGCGGACTACCGGTGGGCGAAGGGGCTCGCGGCCGACGACCTCAACGCCTCCTAGGCTCGCGGAGGTGACTCCCCGAACCACGTCTGAGAACGCTCCCGAGAACGCGCCCGAGAACGCTTCGAGCGTCGCGCCGTCGAACGCTTCGAGCGTCGCGCCGTCGAACGCTTCGAGCGTCGCGCTCGACCCTGCGCTGCCCCAGGGCGAGGACAAGGCCCGCGCCGTTCAGGAGATGTTCGACACGATCGCCCCGCGATACGACCTCGTCAACCGCATCATGACCTTTCGCATGGATGTCGGGTGGCGTAAGCGCACCGTTTCGGCCCTCGGCCTCGTCCCCGGTTCGGTCGTGGCCGACGTGGCCTGCGGAACCGGTGATTTCTGCCATGAGCTCAGCGCGAAAGGTTTCGTCCCCGTCGGTGTCGATTTCAGCTTCGGCATGTTGGCCGCCGCTCCGAAGCCGTTCCCTCGGGTTCAGGCGGACGTGTTGGCGCTGCCCTTCGCGGATGGCGCCATCGACGGCATCACGTGTGGATTCGCCCTACGCAATTTCGTCACCCTCGACGGGTTCTTCGACGAGTTGGCCCGCGCCGTGCGCCCCGGAGGCCGCATTGCACTCGTCGACGCCACCACCCCGCCGAACCCCATCATGAAGTTTGGCCACGGCATCTACTTCGGCAAGGTCGTGCCGCTCATCGGCGGGCTGATCTCCGACAAGGCCGCCTACGCCTACCTCCCGAAGTCGCTCGCCTACATGCCCGAGCCGGACGAGGTGCTCGCCATGTTGCGAGCCGCAGGGTTCGGCGACGCCGAGCGGCGGCTGCTCAGCGGCGGTATCGCGCACCTGTTCACGGGCACCCGCAACCGGGACTGAGCCGTGTCGGCCCTTTCCCCTGCGTCGACCCCACCGGTGATGTTGACTCGGCGCGCCGAGCGGGATGAACGCGACGGCCCCGACTCACGGCCGGCGACCAGTTTCTTGTCGCCGCGCCGCGAGCTGCGCGGCTGGGGTGAGGCGTGGCGTATTTCGGTTCCCGCACCGTGGGTCGACCACCTCGACACGGTGAGCGAGGCGCTGTCCTCGATCGAGCACCGAGACCTGGACTCCACCGCCGAGTCGGACCGCGGCACCTCGCACCCACACGGGTCCGGCCCGGTGGCCTTCGCCGCGTTGCCGTTCGACCGGTCCGCGCCGGCCGAGTTCATCGTGCCCTCCTGGCTGCTCGGCACCACCCCCGACGGGCAGCGCTGGGTGACCCACCTCGACGGGCTCGAACAGCCCGAGCCGACACCCGAGTTCCCGGCGCCGCGGTCGCTGTCGTTGAGCACGCCGATGACCGCCGCGGCGTGGAAGGAGTCGGTCGCCGCGGCGACCCGACGCATCGCGGCCGGCGAACTCGACAAGGTCGTGCTGTCACGGGCCCTCGAGGTGATCGCCGATGTCGCCTTCGACCCCCACGTGATCGCCGCCCGGCTCGCGGCTGCCCATCCGCACGCCTATCGCTACGACATCGACGGGTTCGTCGGCGCCACGCCGGAACTGTTGGTCTCCCGCTTCGACGATGTCGTTCGGGCCCACCCGATGGCCGGCACCACGCCCCGAACCGGCGACCCGACGATCGACTCGGCCCAGGCCTCAGAACTGCTGCACTCTCCCAAGAACCGCGGCGAGCACCAGATCACCATCGACATGGTGCTCGACACCCTGTTGGGGTTCACCAGCTTCGTCGACGCCGCCCCTGCCCCGTCGGTGGTCGCCGCCGGCAGCGTGCAACACCTCGCCACCGAGGTCGAGGGGCGCCTCAGCGAGCCGGCGGCCTCGGTGCTCGACCTCGTCGCCGCCCTGCATCCCACCCCCGCGGTCGGCGGACGCCCCCGCGACACGGCGCTCGCCCTCATCTCCGAACTCGAAGGCGACGACCGCGGCCCCTATGCCGGCCCGGTCGGCTGGGTCGACGCCCAGGGCAACGGCGCCTGGGCGGTCGCGCTTCGAGGAGCCCACATCGAAGGCAACCGAGCGCGCCTACGTGCGGGGGTGGGCGTGGTGGCCGACTCGGACCCCGACAGCGAGTTCGCCGAAACCCAGGCGAAGTTCACCTCGGTGCTCGCGGCGATCACCCGTCTGTAGCGGCCATCACCCGCCTGTAGGCCCCAGCACCGCACGCGCCGCCGCCGCGACCCGGTCGTTGAGGTCCCGGTGGGCGGCAACGTTGGCGGCCCGGTCGCTGCGCACCCGCACGACGAGCGGGCGGGGCCGTTCACGAAACGCCCGCACGACCTCTCGAAGTTCCTCGATCGCAGGAGTGCGCTCCACGCTGCCGATGTCGATCGTTTCGATGCGGTGCGCCCCGGCGAGTCCGAGCAGATGCGTTCGATGCGGGGTCCCGAAGAGCTGCTCGAAACGCTCGCCGTCGAGCTGATCCGCCTGGGGCAGGAACGAAAAGATGCCGCCGCCGTCGTTGTCGATCACCACGACGCACAACGGCGCCGCCCGCGACGCAAGCCCGAGCATCGCGTTGGTGTCGTGGAGGAACGCAACGTCTCCGATCAGGCACACCGTCGGGCGCTGCGAGGCGAGGGCAACTCCCACGGCGGTGGAGGTGACCCCATCGATGCCGTTGGCCCCACGATTCGACAGCACCGTCGCCGAAGCGCCACCGCCGTACCATTCGAGGTCGCGCACCGGCATCGATGACGACACCACGAGATGATCCTCGGCGCCGAGTTCCTCGAGCACCGCACGCGCAACCGCCACCTCCCCGGTGGCGTGGGCGTCGATCACCTCCCGGGCGGCGCCGCTCAGGCCTCGCCAGGTCGCCACCCACTCCCGTGGCGCGGCGGCACCCGAAACCGCCACCACGGCGTCGCGCAGGCGCGCGGCGAACGCCGCGGGCTCGGCCCACACCCGCCGGCCGATGACGTGATCCGGGTCGGGTATCGCGCCCCAACGATCGACGCCGACCTGGAGCGCAGCGCTGTCGGCGAGCCACTGGTACATGACCTTGGAGGTCAACAGGGCGCCGAAACGGACCACGACCTCCGGCGGGCCCAACGCCGCCACCTCCGGCACGCGCAACAGCGGGTCGACACCCACGAGTGCAGCGTCGAGGGCCACGTCGTCAGCGGCGCCGCCCGCAGCGTTGACATCCGCAGCGATGCCCGTACGCCGGTCCGAACGCATACGGGACTGCGCGTCGCTGAACACCGGCCAGCCCAGCGCCGTCGCCAACGCTGCGACCGCCTCGGCCTCCACGAGATCGGTGGCCGTACGGTCGCCGCACACGATCACCCCACGGCGCCCCGCCATCTGCGCCGCCAGCTCCGCGAACTCGTCCTCAGAACAGCCGGCGGGGTCGCCGGGCGCGGCATCGACGTCGGTGGCCCCGTCATCGGCGAGCGGCGGCAACGGGGCG
Organism: Microthrixaceae bacterium; assembly: GCA_023957975.1. Taxonomy (NCBI): domain Bacteria; kingdom Bacillati; phylum Actinomycetota; class Acidimicrobiia; order Acidimicrobiales; family Microthrixaceae; species Microthrixaceae bacterium. The sequence continues at coordinate 329,542 of JAMLGM010000003.1, forward strand.
ATCGGACCCAGCAGCGGCTCGCGAAACGCGAGATTGAGATGCACCGGCCCTGGAGCGTCGCCACAGCGCCGGTCACCACGCGCCCGGCGGTGGGCCTCGGCTGCAAGCGGTCTCCACTGCGCTGCGGCATCGAGTTCGGCCGGGCCGGGCTCTGCAAACCAGCGCACCGCCGAACCGTACAGCCCCCGTTGATCGATCGTCTGTGGCGCGCCGACCCCCTGAAGTTCCGGCGGCCGATCAGCTGTACACACGATGAGCGCGACGTTGCCATGATGAGCCTCGACGACCGCCGCGTGATACTCGACCGCCGCGGTTCCGCTGGTGCACACCAGCACTGTCGGGACCTGGGTCGCAAGCGAGATGCCGAGCGCCAGAAACGACGCCGAGCGTTCGTCGTGGTGCACGTGGGTGACGAGGCCCGGGTGAGTCGCAGCGGCAACCGCGAGCGGGGTGCTGCGAGATCCTGGAGATACCACGACGTGGCGGACCCCGCAGCGCGCCCACTCGTCCATCAGGGTCGCGGCGAACGTCGCCCCGGCATTGAACGCGTCGGCATTGAACGCTGCGGGGGTCGCCGCTGCGGAGGTCGTGACGAAATCCGGGTTTTGGGACACCACGTCCCCAGCCTACGACTACGTTGCCTGCGTGACTTCCACGACAACGAGGGCAGTGCTGTTGCACGGGTTCGCCCAGAACCGCAACTGCTGGGGACCCCTCGCCGGCCGACTCGCCTCCGAACGTGACGTGTTGGCCCTCGACCTTGCCGGCCACGGCACCGCGAGCGAGGTGACCGCCGACCTGTGGCAAAGCGGCCAACTCGTCCTCGACGCCATCGGCGACCAACCGGCTGCGGTCATCGGCTACTCGATGGGGGCCCGCGTCGCCCTGCACGCGGCGCTCACCCGCCCCGAGGCGATCGACCGTCTCGTGTTGATCTCGGGCACGGCCGGCATCGACGACCCGAACGAACGCGAACAGCGACGCGTCCGGGACGAGGCCCTCGCGGAGCGGATCGAAGACCTCGGTATCGACGCCTTCCTCGACGAGTGGCTCGCGCTGCCCATGTTCGCCGGCCTCACCGACGAGACCCGCTTCCTCGAACAACGTCGCACCAATACCGCAGCCGGGCTCGCCTCCGCGCTGCGCCACAGCGGAACCGGCACCCAGGAACCGCTGTGGGACCGACTCGGAGAACTGACGATGCCGACGTTGGTGATCGTCGGCGAACTCGATCCGACCTATGAGGCCCTCGGAGAACGCCTCGTCGACGGGATCGGCGACTCATCGATGTTCGTGGTCGTCGGCAACTCCGGCCACAGCCCGCATCTCGAACAACCCGAGGCGGTGATCGACCTCATCACCACCTGGGCGGCGGGCTGAGCCGCCCATCCGCCCAGCCGGCTCAGATGTAGGTGGACACGACCAGTCCGGCGGTCAGGAACACACCGAAGATCAACTGCACCTTGCCCGTCGCGCCGAGCACCGGAATCAGCGCCGGGCCCTTCGCCCCGCCGAGCACCGCCTGAATCGGCTTCTGCGCAGGGATGATGGCGATGAAGGCCAGCCCGGCGATCGGCCGCCCTCCGAGGCCGGCGACAAAGGGCAACAACAGGAACGGCACGATCATCAATGCGCAGTACAGAAACCGGGTGCGCACGTCACCGAGTTTCACCGCAAGGGTGCGCTTGCCCGAGATCGTGTCGCCGGGGATGTCGCGAAGGTTGTTGACCACCAGCATCGCGGTCGCGTAACACCCGCAGATCACCGCACACCCCCAGGCGAGGGCGGGAATTCTCTCGATCTGCACGTAGGTCGAACCGACGGTCGCCACGAGGCCGAAGAAGACGAATACGAACACCTCGCCGAGGCCGAGATAGCCATAGGGCTTCGGCCCGCCGGTGTAGAAGTAGCCGGCCAAAATGGCGGCCACGCCGACGGGCACGAGTTCCCACCCGACCCGCAACACCAGCACCGAACCGGCCACGGCAGCGACACCGAAGGCGACGACCATCGCCCGCTTCACCTCGTCGGGGGTGGCCAGCCCGTTTCCGACGAGACGCACCGGACCAACCCGCTTGGACGGGTCGTCGGTGCCGCGCTTTCCGTCGGAGTAGTCGTTGGCGTAATTCGTGGCGATCTGCAGCGCCAACGCCACGACGAGCGCGAGCACGAAATGCGCCCAGTCGAGACGATCGGCGACGCGCCACGCGGCAGCGGTGCCGACAAACACCGGCACCACGGCCGCTGGCAGGGTGCGCGGCCGTGCACCGAGCACCCATCGGTTCTGTCCGACTCCCGACATGAACGTCGTGCGGCTCAAGGACGCCGCGGGAAGCGGCTGAAGTCGGGCTTTTCCTTGTTCTTATAGGAGTCGCGTCCGTACTGCGCCTCCTCGGTTTGGTAGAAGAGCAGCGTGGCGTCGCCGGCGAGCTGTTGGATGCCCGCAAGGCCGTCGTCGGCAGCGTTGCACGAGGCCTTCACCATGCGCAGGGCCATCGGCGACATGTCGAGCATCTCGGTGCACCACTGCACCGTCTCCTCCTCGAGCGCCTCCAACTCGACGACCTGATTGACCAGGCCCATCTCATAGGCCCGCGTCGAGTCGTACTGGCGACACAGCATCCAGATCTCCCGGGCGCGCTTTTGGCCGATGTTCGCCGCGAGCAGGCCCGACCCGTACCCGCCGTCGAAGGAGCCGACCTTCGGGCCGGTCTGGCCGAAGATGGCATTGTCGGCGGCGATGGTCAGGTCGCACACGACGTGCAACACGTGACCGCCACCCACGGCGTACCCGGCGACCATCGCCACCACGGGTTTGGGGGTGCGGCGAATCTGGATCTGCAGGTCCAAGACGTTGAGCCGCCCGATGCCTTGTTGTGCCACCGCGTCGTCGCCGAGGTAGCCGTCGTTGCCGCGGATGCGCTGGTCGCCCCCCGAACAGAAGGCATAGTCACCCTTGCCGGTCAGCACGATCACCCCGACTCGAGGGTCGTCGCGGGCGATGTCGAAGGCGCGCTGCAACTCCTGGAGGGTCTGCGGACGAAACGCGTTGCGAACCTCCGGGCGACAGATCGTGATCTTCGCGATGCCGCCGTTGGTGTTCTCGGGGAACCCGATCTCATAGGAGATGTCGCGCCACTCCATCGGCTGGTCGGGGTAGGTGGTGTCGGGCTGCGGCTCCCAGCGCAACGCCGGACGAATCGTGGTGTGGGCGGGGTCGACAACCGTGCCGATCGAACGTGGGGGTGGAATCGAGCTCATATCATCTTCGACACTACTCCCCTGCGGTCGCCACGCTCCGACTCGCGCCAGCGCCAGTACGCTGAGGCGGTGGCCAACGTCGTCGCCGTCAATGTTGCCGCCGGACCGGGCTTCGTCGAGTGTCTACAGCGCACCTGGGATGCCGGCGACGCCGTGTTGCCGATGTCGCCGAACATGCCCGCCCCGCTGGCCGCGACGATTCTCGACGCCCTGCGCCCGACCCACATCGTCGAGGCCGACGGCGAACGCCGCAGCCTGCCCGGCGGAATCGGCACCGACGACGGCGACGCGCTGATCATGGCCACCAGCGGCACCACCGGAGTGCCCAAGGGGGTCGTGCACACCCACGATGCCTTGGAGTTCGCAGCGTACGCCTCGATGACCTACCTCGACACCCGCACCCACGACCGCGACGTGACGTGGCTGGCGTGCCTGCCCGTGTTTCACATCGGCGGGTTCTCGGTGATCACGCGGGCGCTGCACTGCGGCACGGGCCTGGTCGTCCACCCCGGGTTCGATGCCGACGAGGTGGAACTGGCGGCGGTCGGGGGTGCGACCCACACCTCGCTGGTGCCGACGACGCTACGACGCATCGACCCGACCTTGTTCGAACGAATCCTCCTCGGCGGCTCGGCGATCCCACCCGACCGGCCCGCCAACACCGTGGCCACCTACGGCATGACCGAGTCGGGCGCAGGGGTCGTCTATGACGGACTTGCCCTCAACGGCATCGGCATGCAGATCGCCCTCGATGGCGAGATCCTGCTTCGGGGGCCGTCCATGTTGCGTTGCTACCGCGACGGCACCGTCCCCTTCGACGAGGGCGGCTGGTATCACACCGGCGATCTCGGCACCATCGATGCTGACACCGGCCGCCTCAGCGTCGCCGGGCGAGCCGACGACATGATCATCACCGGCGGTGAGAACGTGTGGCCTCACCTCGTGGAGGCGGTGCTCCTCGGCCACCCCTCGGTCGAAGACGTCGCCGTGGTCGGCCGTGACGACCCCGAGTGGGGGCAACGGGTGACCGCCGTGGTCGTTGCCGCGGCCGACGCGCCCGCCGTGCGCCTCGCCGAACTTCGCGAGTTCGTCAAGGCCGACCTCCCCCCCTGGTGTGCCCCCAAAGCCCTCGAGTTCGTCGACCGGCTCCCCAAGACCGCCCTCGGCAAACTCCAACGCAAGCTCCTGTAGCGACAGACCCCGCGCACCTTGCCCGTTCTCCGATAACCAGTGGTCGTGATCACGACCACTGGTTATCGGAGAACGGGCGAGGGTCACCAGGAACCGCCTCTGGAGCTGCTCGAGGACGTGCGCAGGATCGAACGACGGTCGATGTCGATGCCGAAGCCCGTGCCGAAGACCTCGACTCCGGCGTCGGTCGATGCGGTCTGATACGTCGCCCGACCCTCGGCAACCGACGAGCCTTCGACGACTCGACGCCCCGCCCCGGCCGCACCGGCAACGTCGCCACGCGCACTCGCCTCGACCAGGCTGACCATGGCCGATCCTGCCGACGCCTCGTCGAAGGTCACCTGACGCCTCGTGACCTCCACCTGCGACCCTCGCGTGGCCTCGGTGGTGATCGTCGCTCCGACCGGCCGCAGGTGCCGGTTCAACTCGAGGCTGACCGAACCGTTGACCGAACCGACAGCGGCATTCGCCGACGCCCCGACCTTCGAACCGGACACCAGCGAATCGCCCAGCGAGGAACCCGATCCGACCACCCCACCCAACGCCGTTCCCACCAACCCTGCGAGCGCTCCGCCGAACTCGATCGTCGTCGCACCGCCGACCTCATCATGAAACAGCGCCACATCGGCCGATGCCGTCGGCAGAACCTCCAGGAGACGGGCGATCGGCTCGGGCAATACGGTCTCGGACAATTTCGCAACGACCGAACCGTCGAGCGCCAAGCCTGTTTCGATGCTCACCGCAGCCGGGATCGGTGCCAGGACACCGGCCTTCGCACCCGTTGCCGCAGCACTTCCCAACCAGTCCGGGGTCAAGCGGTCGATCGCGTCGAAGAACCAGCGCTGGGAACTCGACGCCATCGACAACATCTTGGCGAACTCGGGCGACACCTGTTGGGCGCCGAACGCCAGCAGGACCCCGTTGAGATCGCGTCCCTCCACGATGTAGGTCGAGCGTTCGATGCCCGAAACCTTCGCCTCGATCCCGAGATCGACGACGTTTCTGCTTCCGATGCGCAGCGAACTGTCGACTCCTGCGCCGATCGCCCCCGACACGGTGACCGTGTAGGTGCCATCCGGATTGCGCACGTAGTCGACGGTTGAGCCAACGTGTGCCGCCGCCAGCACACCACCGCTGAGTTCGAGGCTCAGCGAACCGGTCTCGGTCGGCATCGGTTCAGCAGCGACCTGCGGTCGAACGTCGGCCGGGGCACCCGTGGCCGGCGACCGCCCGGTCGCCGGGGCCGGCACCAGGCCGGTTGCGGAGACCGACGCCGCGAGCGCCGCCGACACCCCCGACACCGCCCCGTCGGCGACCGCGGCCACCCCGCGTTGCAGCGCGACCGACCTCGGCGGAGCCTCGGCACCCGTCGCGCTGGTGTGGCGCTGCTGGGCCGCCTGGTGGCGCACGATCCGCGCCGTTCCGACGGCCAGCGTCGCGGTCGAGTCGATTGCCGCACCGTGGCGTTGAGTCCACGAACGTCGAAAGGCATTCGCCCGTTCGCCGTGCCACGTCGCGCTGTTCAGCGCGGCGTCGACCTCCCGGCGAATGCGCCGAAGGGCCACCCCGCGCTGCTCCAGGCGAGTCGCCATCCGCTCCAGTTCCTCGACATCGGCTCCGACCAGCATCGCCACGCTCCTTTCAGGTGACGATGAGCCTTCACGACCTGGCCGCCGATGTCAGTGGGGGATATCCCCCGAGACGGTCTCGCGCAAACGACGCGGGTCACCCGACGCGGGTCAACCGACGCGACGAGCCTGCGGCGACCCCGCGTCCACCGCCCATCGGTCGACCGTGGTCGCCGGGGAGTCCGGGTCCCACACGTCGTCGACGTAGACGAACTCGCAACCCAACTGCTCCGGGGTCACGGTCACGACGCCGTAGCCGTTTCGGGCCTCGAAGTACCGGATGTGGTCGTTCGCCGCTCGGTAGTCCTGGGCGAAGATCACCGAGGAGATGGCGGTGAACACGAACTCGGTCATCGCTGGTGGCGACGAGGGTGGGCCGTCCGGGAGGACCGCGGCCGGATCATCGGCCTCGGCGATCAACTCCGGCCGAACGTCGAGCACGAAGCTCGCATGCCAGTCGCCGGTGACGATCACCGGGTTCGACACCTCGGCGAGCGCCCCGAGCACCCGCGCCCGCGACGCGACGTACCCGTCCCAGGTGTCGAGGGTGTACTCCGGAGCCTCGCGGGTGGCGAGGTTCATACCGGAGAACATGATCGGGTTCGCCAACACGTTCCAGGTCGTGTCGCTTGCGGCGAGTTCGTCGAGGAGCCACGCCTCCTGGGCAGCACCGAGGTTGGTGCGCTCGGGATCGAATCGCTGCTCACAACTCGGCCGATCGTCGGAGTACAGCAGCGGCGGGGTCCCCTCGGGCATCTCGACGCGACACGGCGCGGGATCGGCGTGCTGTCGGGTCTCGATCGCGTAGAGCGTGACGAGGTCGCCGAAGCGCAGTGCCTGATGCACCCGCAGCGATTCGAACGACTCCGGCACCCCGTCGAGGCGAACCGGCATGTGTTCGTACCAGGCCTGGTAGCCGGCGAGACGTCGATCCCGGCTCAGCGGCTGATCCACATCGTCCTGACCCACATCGCCCGCGTAGTTGTTGGACACCTCGTGATCGTCGAAGGTGATCTGCCACGGCACGGCCTCGTGAGCGGCGATGAGCGCCGGGTCGGAGCGGACCTGCCCATAGCGCACCCGGTACTGCTCCAGGCTGTGGGTCTCCTCGTTCGCCCAGACCCGCTCGCCGGTCTCACCAGGGGAACGGTCGCCGACGGAGTACTCATAGATGTAGTCGCCCAGGAACAACACCGCATCGAGGTCGGGGGTTTCCACCGCCCGACGCCACGCGGCGTAGTGCCCCCATTGGTAGTCCTGGCAGGAGGCGACGACGAAGCGGAACTGCTCGGCCGCCGCGCCCCCAGGCGTAACCCCCGCCGCTCCCGGTGCCGGCATCGTGCGGGTGCGGCCGGTCGAACTCGTCTGGTCGCCGATCCGGAACCGGTAGTGGTACCACGACCCCGGGTCGAGGCCCGTGACATCGAGGTGAACCGAATGCGCGAGCCGTGCCGGCGCCGAGGCCAACCCGGACGCGACGAGTCGCTCGAAGCCCTCGTCGAGCGCCACGTCGTAGGCGACCTCAAGGTCGCGTTCGCCCATCGCGGTCGCCGCCGCGAGCGGGTCGGCGACCAGGCGGGTCCACAACATCACCGAGGTGTCGGTCGGGTCGCCACTCGCCACCCCCAACGAGAACACCCCCGCTGGAAGCCCGATAGCGGAGGGCGCAGGCACAGCGGCGACTTCCGGCGATTCCGACGTGCTCGTCGACGCGCCGCCGGACCCGCCGCCGGACCCGCCCGTGGATGCTCCGTCGCCGCTCGAACACGATGCGACCGCGACGGTGACCGCGGCGGCGCCGACGCCGCTCAGAAAACTGCGACGATCGATCCGGTGTGCCGAGATCGGGTCGTTATCTGCCATGTCCCCCCTTTGCCGAATTCACTACAGCAGCATCCCGCCGTCGACGACCAGCGTGTGGCCACACACCCACGAGGCGGCGTCGCTGGCGAGGAACAGCGCGGCGTTCGCGATGTCGTCGGTCTCGCCGAGTCGCCGGGCCGGGATCATCGACGCGATGGCCTCCTCGCCCTGTTCCCACAACGCCCGGGCCATGTCGGTCTTGACCAGACCGGGAGCGATGGCGTTCACCCGCACCGTCGGGGCCAACTCCTTGGCGAGGGTCCTGGTCAGGTGAATCAGTCCCGCCTTCGAAACGTTGTAGTTACCGATCGACGACTCCACCGACAACCCGCCGATCGAGGAGATGTTGATCACCGACCCTCCGGGACGGTCCTTCATCGAGGCGTTCCACGCCGCCTTGGTCCAAAACAGCGGGCCCCGCAGGTTCACCTCCACGATCTTGTCGAACTGCGGCGCCTCGATACTCAACGTCGGGCCCATGTGGGGGTTGGTGGCGGCGTTGTTCACCAGAATGTCGATGCCGCCAAAGCGTTCTACGGTGGCGTCGACGCACGCCGATGCGGCATCGAGATCGCCGGCGTTCGCCGCGAACACGGCGACCTCGCCGGGCATCTGCGCCGCCGCCGCTTCCAACGCGTCGATCTTGCGTGAGGAGATCATCACCTGCGCTCCGGCAGCGGCGAAGGTCGCCGCGATTGCCCGACCGATCCCCTTCGATGCGCCCGTGACGAGCGCGACCTTTCCATCGAGGCGTAGTTCCATGGGCGCACGTTACCCGCTCCGCTTCGGAGATAGCCTCGCCGAATGCACGTGCACCAACCCCGCCGCGAACGACCGGCGTCCCGGCACCGATGAAGCACAAGCTGTTCGCACTCCTCGGCGGCACGATCGCACTGGTCGTCGTGGTGATCCTCGCGTTGTCGATCCTCGCCCAACGGACCCAGATGGTGCCCAGCGGTCCGCCGCCGACGCTTCCTTCCGGCGCCGAGCAGTTCTCGGTCATCCGGGCCTTCGCCGACGAGGTCGCCTGGAACCGCCCCGCGGCCGAGTTCGGGGCATCGACCCGTTTCGCGCAGTACGCCGAGCGGTTCTGGAACTACGGCAGCTTCGGCGGGTGGGACGACCCAGACAAACGCGGAGCGCTCGACGTCCGCTTCGGCGACTACTCGATGCCGATCTACGACGCCCGCGAGGCCACCGGCACCAAGTCGGTCTACATCGCCAACTTTGGCTATCCGCCCTACGCCGGCTACCACGTGGAGATTCCGTGGAACGACCACTGGGAGCCATCCTCCGGAAACGACGCCATGATGATCGTGGTCAATCCCGACACCGGCGAGGCGTGGTCGACCTGGCTGCTGTTGAAGTCGAACCCCTCGACGTGTCTCACCCCGAGCAACATCGCCGCCGGGTTCAGACCGTTCTCGGACCTCTGCGCCGGTGGGGCGTCACGCCTCGACAACGCTGATGGATCGGTCGGCGATTTTCGGACCTGGAACAGCTACGACAGCGAACGAGGTGCCGGCCTCCCGAAACTCGCGATGCTCACGACCCCCTACGAGGTGCGCGCCGGGGCCATCGACCACGCGCTCGCGCTCACCGTGTTCAACCCCATGTTCGGCCCGACGTGCACGACCGACACCATCGACACCGCCGCCGCCGGCGACTCGTGTGGGTTCTACGTTTCCCCGGCCACCCGAATGGAATGGCCCGAGACCGCCTACCAGGGTTGCGGGGCGAACAGTCAGCCGACCAACGACGAGACCCGCCGAAAGACCGTGCCCCAGGGCATGAGGTTCGCCCTCGACATCTCCGACGCCGACCTCGAGGCCTGGCTCGACGAGCGCGGTTATCAAGGGCCGAAACGCGAAACGGCACGGATCTTCGCGGTCGCCTTACGCGACTACGGGATGATCGTCGTCGAAACCGGGTGCTACGGGCGCGCCATCGCCGTCGACGGGTTCGTCAACCCCCAGGCCCGGGCGATCTGGGAGGAACTCGGCATCACCGACGACGGCACGGCCGACCGACTCCTCGACGGGCTCATGACCCAGGACCGGGTCTATGTCGTCGAGCCCGCTCCGCTGTCGCCCGCCATCACCGAACCCCGACCGGGCCTTCGCCGCTGACCGGTGCGTTCAGGCCGCCTCGGGTTCGTGCAACATCCCGCGGGTGACCCAGCCGCGCTGGTCGGCCCACGCCAGCATCGGCGGCAACACCACCAGCGCGCTGACCAACGCCACCAACACGTTCATCCCGACGACGAGACCGAAATCGCGCAGCAGCGGAAACGAGCTCAACGAGATCGTCGCCACGCCGGCGATGGCGGTGAGCGCGGAGACGATGAACGCCCGACCGGTGCGCGCCGCGGCGATGTCGACCGCCTCAGACGGCCCGTAGCCGCGTTGTCGTTCCTCGATGAACCTCAACAGGATCAACGAGGTGAACTCGGTGCACACCGCCACCACGAGGGGTCCGCCCACCGCGGTCATCGGCGACAGCTGCAGGGAGAACGCCCAGGCGATCAACGATGACGCTCCGACGGCGATCAGCACCGGAACCAGCGACAGCAACGACCGAACGACGCTGCGGAGCCGCACGGTCAGGAAGATTCCGACGAAGGCGATCGACAGGTACGTCAGCAGGATCCGGTTGTGCTCGAGATTCTCGAGCAGGCCGACCCCCAGCACGACCAGACCCGCCGGCGTCATCGTGGCGCCTTGTGGCGGCAGCCGATCCTCGGCGACGTCACGACGCATCTCGTCGACGAGCACCTTGCGATCCTCCAACGAGCCCGGACCGATCAGAAAGAAGGTGTTGAGGGCGTCGTGGCGGCCATCGGCCCCGGTGTGAAACACCTGACGCTGCACGTCCACCGGAGCGAGCTCGTAGGCCTCACGCACCAGGTCCGCCGGCGGCGTCACCCGCGCCGCTCCCGGCAGCGCGGTGGCGTCGGAGACCAACTCGACGATGCTCGACGCCCGAACGAGAGCGTCGGGGTGCGCGTCCATGTAGTCGTTGGTGAAGGAGTCGATGTAGTCGATCGACTCCTGAGACCACACCTCAGGCCCCTCGAAGAACACCGCCAGCTCGCTCGAACCGCCGATCTGCTCCTCGGCGAGCTGCAGGTTCTTGATGAGCACCGACTCCTGGTTCACCCACTTCACCGGGTCGCTCTGGATGTGCAGGCGCTCCTCGACGGTGACCCCACCGATGAACAGGCCGATGGCGATCACGATCAACGGCACCGCGCTCACCGGCGGCAACTTGCCCAGCCACACGACCAGCTTGCCCAGGACACCGGCGCGGTGGGGACCCTTCGGTGTCGGCTTGCGGTATTCGCGGATGCCGAGAATCGACAGCGGGGCCACGATCGAACACAGACAGATGACGGCGACGCCAACCGCCAGCAACAAGCCGAAGTCGCGGATCATCGGCACCGCCGCCCAATGCAGCGCGGCAAACGCGAACACCGCGTCGAAGGTGACCACGAGCAGCGCGGGTCCGAGGTTTCGGGCGGTTTCAGCCATCGGGTCCTCGGATCTACCCTCCCGCGCCTCCTCCTCGACGCGGGCATGGAGTTGGATCGCGTAGTCGATACCGATCCCCAACATCACCGGGAGCCCCGCAACGGTCACCAGCGTCAGCGGGATCCCGAGGAACCCGGCGGTGCCGAACGCCCAGATCACCCCGATGGCCACCACGGCGAGGGGCAACAGGCGCCAACGCACGTCGAACAGCACCAACAGGATCACCGCCATGATGCCGAGCGCGATGGCGCCGAGGGTCAACATCCCGCCCCGGAGATACTCGTTGATCTCGGCCAACAGCTTCGGGGCCCCGGTCGTGCGAACCGTCGCGTTGTTCAGGTCGAGACCGGCGACGATGTCGTAGGCCTTGTTGGTCGCCGCCGTCGCTACATCGACATCGAGGTTGCCGGCGAAGCGGGCGATGATGAGCGCGTGGGTGGAGTCCGGAATGACCATCCGCTGCGATGCCCGAACTTCTCCGGCGTTGTCGTAGAGCAGGAAGTCGGTCCATTCCGGGGTGCCGAAGCGCATCTGTTCGGCGGGGATCGCCGTGACTCGTGCGACGGTGGCCGCGGTGTCGGCCTCGCGAACCTCCTTGTCGTGGCCCTCGGAACGTTCGGTCGCGTCCGCGAGCGCGCGGGCGCCCACCGAGTCGAGCAGCGTGGCGAGCGTCGGGTTGTCGGGGTCGGAGGAGATCATCGAATTCGTGAACTCGAGGGTGGTGCGAAGGTCGACCACCGCCAGCATCTCGTCGATGTCGCGCAACTCGGCCGTCGCTGCGGCGAGCTGTTCGTCGTTGTGGGGGTCGGTCAACAACTCGGCGACGGTGTGGCCCTTATCCATCGTGATGACGCTCAGGTTGGCGTCGCCACCGAAGCGGTCGGCGAAATCCACGCTGGTGAGATACGAGGGCTCATCCGCGTTCAGGTAGCTGTCGGTACCGGTCGCGAAGGTCAGCCGCGTCGCGCCGAACCCCATGGTCAACGTCAGCAGCAATCCCACCACGGTCACGAGGCCGGCGCGGCGTGCGGCCGTCGTGGCGAGCACCGTCCAAAAACGCTTCATCATCGCTACTCCCAGTTTCGGTGGTCGGCGATGCGGCACCGACGGCGACGCATCGGTCCCATTCTTCACCAAACGCCGCGGTGTGTGACACCCGAAAGCTCGCGACGTCCACGCCGGGCCGATCGCGACGACCGATCGCCGCCGTCGGGCCACCCGAGCGCCACCGTGCCCAGCAGTCGGTAGTGCGCCGGCACCCCGAATTTCTGCGCCACTGCCGCCTCGTGGCGGAACTGACCGAACAGCAGCGATCCGAGACCCTCGGCGGTCGCGGCCAGCAGCATCGCCATCACCCCGGCTCCGCCGTCCACCCACCAGTACGGCACCGTCCATGCGGCGACGTCGTCGCCGAGGCCGCTGTGTCGCTTGTCGGATTCGCTGTAGCGCTCGAGGTAGGCCTCAGGCCGCACCGCGGGGATCGCCAGCACCGGTGCCCGAAGCAACCCGGGCCACGGGAAGCGATCACGCCGTGAGACCGGCAAGGTCACGTCCCAGTATCGGCCGACCTCGTCGGGCCCGTTCAACACCAGCCACTCCAACGACGCCGAATTGCCCGCGCTCGGGCCGCGCAGCGAGGCGCTCAGAACCCGATCGAGGAGTTCGTCGTCGATGGGGTCGCTGCGATAGGACCGACAGGAACGCCGAGCGGCCAGCGCCTCGGCAAGGTCCATAAATCAGCCGTTGTACTTGAGCAGGTCCTCGGCGAGGATCCAGCCGAAGGCGATCAGGCAGTCGCCGTTCGCGGCCTTGAGTCCGTTGAAGAACTCGACATAGCCCGCCTCGTGCTTTTCGGGCTTGAGCGACTCGTGGTCGAACACGACCGCCGCGGTGCCCGAACCCGTCACGACGAAGGCCTTGTCGTCGTAGTTCGCGTCGACGCCGAACCGCTTGGCGAGACGTCGCCCCCACGCACGCTCCTCACCACTGGCCTTGTGGTCGGGGCGGGGGGTGATGTCGTTGAGCGCCTTGAACGCGTCGTAGCCGTCGACCGAAGCCAACCGGGTACCGACGAGAACGTCCTCGTCGGGGAACGCCATCAGCGCTCGCCGGTAGTTTTCGCTCATGATCGACCGCACGACCTGATCGCGTTTGGCGTTGCGACGGATGTGCGCGAGCCCGACGATGATGGCCGGCGTGCCGCCGATGCGCTCGAGCGTGGAAAACGAGTAGCCGCGAAGGTGGCCACCTTCACGAATCTGGGTCACGAGCACCCACGAGTCACGCTGGCACCCGATCACCTCGAGATCGAAGTTGGCGCCGGCCTCGGCACACAGATCTGCCATTTCCGCCAGCTCCTCGTCGGTCAGCTGGCTGCAGTCTTTCGTGCTGACGTCGAACGCCATGGAACCCCTCACCTCAATCGGAACGTCAAAAACCGGTGTCACCAGTTCAGCGCCCTATCTTACTTGGGTCAAACCGGGCCCCATGCCGCGGGGGCCGACCCGCGTCTCACACGATGATCGCCTCGGCGCCGAGCAGCACCCGCAACTCGCCCACCAGCCCGGAGTCGATGTCGACGCCGAACGCGTCGGGCAGGCGCAGCACCTGGCGGGCGCCGATGTGCAAGAAGACCTCGGACTCGCCCGGAAACTCCTGAAACAGCGTGTGGAGGCGCCCGATGTTGTCGTCGGACAGCTGATTGGGATTCACCTGGATCCGAAGCGGCGGCGCGCCCTCCACCATCGGTTCGAACAACTCGATGTCGCGCGGGATGAGCTTGGGCTGATCGTCTCGCTTGTCGACCCGACCGGTCACCAACACCACCGCGTCGTCGACGAGTTTGTGCCCGTGATCGGCCATCGACTTGGGAAACACCATGCATTCCACCGAGGTCTGGAGATCCTCGAGGTTGAACACGGCCATCAGGTCGCCCTTTTTGGTCCATTTGCGCTGCAGGCCGGTGATGACACCGCCGACGGTGCGCATCGCCCCGTCCTCGAGTTCGGCGAGGTCGATCAGCCCGCAATCGACCTTCTTGGCGAGCGAACGTTCGGCCCCCAACAGCGGATGGTCCGACACATACAGCCCCAACATCTCCTTTTCGAACGCCAGCCGCTCCTTCTTGTCGAACTCGACGTCGGGCACCCGGGGCAACTCGTTGAACGAGGTCTCGGTGTCCTCCACCTCGCCGAAGAGGCTCATGACCCCCATGTCGCGTTCCTTGCGCCGCGCGACGGTCTGATCGATGACCTGCTCGTAGACCGACAGCAGCCCCTGTCGGGGATGTCCGCAACTGTCGAAGGCGCCGGCCTTGATGAGCGACTCGACCGTGCGCTTGTTCAGCACGGTCATGTCGACGCGTTCGCAGAAGTCGTAGAAATCGACGTAGGCGCCGTTGTCGCGACGCTCACGCACGATGTGTTCCACGAGCGCCTCGCCCACGCCACGAATGCCCGAAAGCCCAAAGGAGATCTCGAGCGACTCCTTCGACGCGCCGGCGCCATCGCCCGACTCTTCGTTCAGGTAGGGCACGAAATCGACATCGGAGCGGTTCACGTCGGGCACCGTGACGGTGATGCCCATCACCCGACATTCGGCGAGATACACCGCCGCCTTTTCCAGCGAGCTCTTCACCGAGGTCAGCAACGCGGACAGGTACTCGGCGGGGAAGTTCGCCTTGAGATAGGCGGTCTGATAGGCGATGAAGCCGTAGCCGTAACTGTGGCTCTTGTTGAACGCGTAGTCGGCGAAGCGTTCGATGATGTCGAACAGTTCGGTGCCGAGCTTTTCGCCGTACCCGGTGTTGACGACCCCCTCGACGAACCCCGCCCGCTCCTTGGCCATCAGCTCGCGGATTTTCTTTCCGCACGCCTTGCGCAGGTTGTCGGCCTCGGCGAGGGAATAGCCCGCGAACTTCTGCGCGACGCGCATCACCGATTCCTGATAGATCATCAGGCCGTAGGTGTCGCCGAGCAGGTCCTCCGCGTCGGGGTGGAAATACGACACCGCCTTACGCCCGTTCTTGATGTCGGCGTAGTCGTTGTGCATGTTCACCGACATGGGCCCGGGGCGATACAGCGCCACCAGCGCGGCCACATCTTCGAACTTGTCGGGCGCCAACGAGCGCACGAGCGCGCGCATGGCGGTGCCCTCGAGTTGGAACACCCCGATGGTGTCACCCCGACCCAACAGTTCGTAGGTCTTGGCATCTTCCAACGACACGTTGTCGATGTCGAGGTCGATGCCGCGTTTGGTCGAGATCAACTCCAACGCGTCGCTGATGACGTCGAGGTTGCGCAACCCCAGGAAGTCCATCTTCAACAACCCGAGCGACTCGACCCCACCCATTTCGTACTGGGTGACGACCGGCGACTCCTCGATCGGCTTGCCCGACTCGGGCTTGCGCTGAATCGGCAGATAGGTCGTGAGCGGATCCTTGGTGATCACCACCGCAGCCGCGTGGATGCCGTCGCTTCGGCGCAGCCCCTCGAGCCCCTTGGCGACGTCGATCACCGCTTTCACGTCGGGTTCGGCCTCATACATGGCACGAAGCTCGGCCGCCATGGCGTAACCCTCTTCGTACTTCGGCTTTTTCTCGAGGCACGCGTCGAGGGGCGTATCGCGACCCATGATGAGCGGCGGCATCGCCTTGGCGACCTTGTCGCCCACCGCATAGGGGTACCCGAGCACCCGGGCCGCATCGCGAACCGCATTGCGGGCCTTGATCTGGGAGAAGGTCACGATCTGAGCGACGTGATCACGCCCGTACACCTCGGCCGCGTAGCGGATCATCTCGTCTCGGTACCGGGTGTCGAAGTCCATGTCGATGTCGGGCATCGAGATACGACTCGGGTTGAGGAACCGTTCGAACAGCAGGTCGTACTTAATCGGATCGAGGTCGGTGATCCACAGCGTGTAAGCCACCGCACAGCCCGCCGCAGAACCACGTCCCGGACCGACGCGGATCCCGTTGTCGCGGGCGTGTTTGATGAGGTCCCACGTGATGAGGAAGTACGAGCTGAAGCCCATGTCCGCGATGACCTTGAGCTCGTAGGCCAGGCGTTCCACGACGTTGTCGGGCAGCGGGTCGCCCCAGCGCAGGCGTGCGCCCTCGAAGGTCAGGTGGCGTAGATATTCGCTGTCGTCGGCAAAGCCTTCCGGCAACGGGAAGTTCGGCAGCAACGCGTCGCCGAATTCGATCTGAACATCCGCTCGCTCGGCGACCCACAGCGTGTTGTCGCACGCCACCTCCACCTCGCGAAACAGATACCGCATTTCCTCGGCGGTCTTGAGGTAGTGCTCGTCGCCGTGGAACCGGAACCGGTCTTTATCGCTGATCAGCGACCCGGTCTGGACACACAACAGCGCGTCGTGTGACACCGCGTCATCACGGTGCACATAGTGACTGTCGTTGGTCGCCAGCAACGGGGCCTGGATCTTCTTGGCGATCCTCAACAGGTCGGGATTGGTGCGGATCTGGTCGTCGATTCCGTGGTCCTGAATCTCCACGAACAGGTTGTCGCGACCGAAAATGTCCTGCAGGCGCGCCGCCTTTTCCACCGCCGCGTCGAACCCCTCGTTCATCAGCGACTGCAGCACATGGCCACCGAGGCACCCGGTGGTTGCGATGACGCCCTCGGCGTGGCTCTCCAACAACTCCCAATCGAGGCGAGGCTTGTAGTAGTACCCCTCCATGAAGGCCCGGCTGGAGAGCTGGATGAGGTTCTTGTAGCCCGTGTTGTTCTCGGCGAGCAACGTCAGGTGGTAGTAGAGCTTCTTGCCCCCCTCGACATCGCCGCCGGAGTCGTCGTCCTTCTTCGAACGGCGCGACGGACGTTCGTGACGCGAGTCGTGGGCCATGTAGGCCTCGAAACCGATGATCGGCTTCACCCCGACCTTGTTGCACGCCTTGTAGAAGTCGAGCACCCCGTACATGTTGCCGTGATCGGTGATCCCGATCGCCGGCTGACCGTCCTGCGCTGCGGCCGCGACCCCGTCGGAAATGCGCGCCGCCCCATCGAGCATCGAGTACTCGGTGTGCTGATGAAGATGAACGAACGAGTCACCCATGTGCGGATCAGATGTAGCCCGGGCCGCCTGCCGGCCGCCCATCGGCCGACCACCCGTCGACCGGGCGCCCGCCCGACCCCGGCATGGACATCTGACCGCCCTGGCCCGGTTGCGCTGCGCCCGGAGGCAGCTGCCCACGCATCTGCATTTCGATCTGATTGCGCGCCGCAAGCTGCTGGGCCATCAAGCTGGCCTGGATGCCGTGGAACAGGCCCTCGAGCCAACCGACGAGCTGGGCCTTGGCGATGCGCAACTGTGCCTCGGTCGGCACGCTGTCCTCGCCGAAGTCGAGCGTGAGGCGGTCGAGTTCCTCGCCCAGCTCCGAGGACATGGCGGAGCGCAACTCGGCGATCGAGTTCTCGTAGATGTCGCGAAGCTGCTCTCGCGCCGGCTCGTCGAGGCTGGTGGTGTGGACCTCGTCGAGAAGCTGCTTGATCATTCCGCCGATACGGATCAGCTTCGCCGGCGACTCGATCTCGGCCTCGTCGTCGGCCTCGTCGCCGGGCGCCGCGGCCGCCGAGTCGCCCTCGGCCCCGTTCGACGACACCGAACCGCCGGCGTGTGCGTGGCCGCCGGCCGAGGCCTCAGGCGGGACGCCGTCCGACACGACGTCGGGAGACAACAACTCGGGTTCGCGAGACTCAGGCATGGTCCCGATGTTAGCCACCACCCCCGACAGCCTCGTCGTGCACCATCGGAAGTGCCGGAGGTGAATCTCAGGTGCGATGCACCAGCAGTGGAACGTACATCTCGGGCGCCGTGAGCGAGCCGTGCCGGCCCTTCAGATCGTACGGGCCGGTGTCGGTCGGCTCTTCGAAGGCCACCGGTTCGAACGGAACGATCGCGACGTCGCCCAGCCTCGACGCCGCGGCGGCGGTGACCGTCGGACCGAACCACCCCTCCTCGATGCACTGCTGGCGGCTGCGCACCCAGGCCACGTCGCTGTGGTGTGCGAGCGCCGCCTCATAGAGGTCCTCCGCAGCGCCGGGCATCGCGTGCAGCCATCGAAAACGCGCTTCGCCCGATTGGAAATCGACGTGGCTGAGCACCTCGGGTGCCGGGCGGACCTTGTCGGGGCAGTCGATGTGGCCGTGATCCGCGGTGATCACCAATGCGGCGCACTTCGGCATGACCGAAATGAGATACCTCAAGATGCCGTCGACCGCGACGAGTTCGGCGTCGTAGTGCTCGTCGAGACCGTATTCATGCGCGACCTTGTCGATGCCGTCGTAATACACGTAGATGAACGGCTCGCCGCGCTTGGCCAGATGCGCCACCTCGATGGCCATCGTGGAGGGCATTCGATACCCCATATGACGGGCATTGTGCAGGTGCGCGGCGGTGAAACCGGAGTGTTCGAACTCGGCACGCACCACGATCGGCGGACGCTGCGACATGAACGGATCGTGGGGATTGATGGTTCTCGGCGGAATCGCACCGCGGGCATCGCCGCGATGAGTCGTCCAACGCAACACGTTCAACACGTCGCGATCGATGGCGATTCGGTACCCGATCACACCGTGTTCGCCGGGCGTCAACCCCGTCGTGATCGAGGTCAGCGCCGTCGCGGTGGTCGACGGGGCAACGGTGGTGATCGGCATCGCCTCGAACTGCGCCAGCGTGGGCAACAACGACAGACGCTGTTGCATCTGTTCCCAGCCGAGTCCGTCGAGCACCAGCACGATCGTCGTGTCGGCATCGATCGCGCCGCGAGGCATCCAGGAGGGAGCCTCCTCTGGATCGCCCAGGACGGCCGGGATGATTCCGGCGTTGCATGCCCCGCCGTAGTCGGGAAGCACGGGTTGTGGAATGGAGTCGCTCGTCACTGACCCCCACGGTAGTGCCGCCGGCGCCGACACGGACACCGACTGCGCACCCTCTCCGCATCGGCGCCGACACCCGCTTGCCACGCTTCGGCCTACGATTGGCGCCGTGAAGGTTTCCACCCGCGGCGACTACGCCTCACGAGCACTGCTGTCGCTCGCGCTCCACGAGTCCGACGGTCCGACCTCGGTGCGCGATATCGCCGAGCGCACCGGCCTGCCGCAGCCGTATCTCGAACAGATCCTCCTGGCGCTGAAGGGCGCCGGCCTCGTTCGTTCCAAGCGTGGCGTCGGCGGCGGCTATGTGCTCGCCCGTCCGCCCGAGGAGATCACCCTCGCCGAGGTCGTGAGCGCCGTCGACGGTCCGATTCAGGCGGGCGATTTCGGCAAACCCCACACCAACGGCTCATGTGACCACGAAGGGCAGTGCGTGTTGTTGGCGATCTGGGGAGACGTCGGCGACAAGATGCAACAGGCGCTCACCGCCTACACCCTCGCCGACATCTCGGCCATCAGCGCAGGCGATCGCCCCTGGCCGGAATCCGCCGGCACCTGAGGCCGCCGCTGCGTCGGCTCGGCCGGGGCCTCACCCCTCGAGCGGTTGCCCATCGGCGTCATATCCCTCGAACGGATCGGGGAGTTCCTCGACGGGGGCGTCGGTGAGCCACGACAGCGTGCCCAGAAGCGCTCCGAGGTCCTCGGCGAGTTCGCTGTGGAACTCGACGTCGTCACCGGTGCTCGGGTGGGTGAACAGCAGCCGACGAGCGTGGAGGAACGGTCGGGTGATGCCCAACAGTGGGCGGCGCCCGCCGTAGACGTCGTCGCCGGCGACCGGATGGCCGATGCTGCGCAGGTGGACCCGAATCTGGTGGGTTCGACCGGTTTCGAGCCGGAGGCGCAAACGGGTCATCGGCTGCGGATCGTTGAACTGCTCGATGACCTCGTAGTGGGTTCTGGCGAAGCGGCCATCGGCGCTGACGGTCATGAGCAACGGATTGCGCCGGGATCGCCCGACGGGGGCATCGATCGTGCCGGTGGCGGGTTCGACCAGCCCCCACACCAACGCCTCATATTCTCGTTCGACCGCGTGGGTTGCGAGTTGCTCGACGAGGTCGTCGTAGGCCTGCGGTGTCCGAGCGACGACCATGAGCCCCGACGTGCCCTTGTCGAGGCGGTGCACGATTCCCGGCCGGTGGCGCTCCCCCACGTCTTCAAGTTCAGCGAAGCGGGCCAGCAGGCCATTGACCATCGTGAGTTCGTCGTGGCCCGCTCCGGGATGCACGATCATGCCCGCGGGCTTGTCGATGACGATGACCGACTCATCCGCGTAGACGACCGGGACCTCGACCGAGGCGTCGGCCACCGGCGGTTGCTCGGCGATGTGGGGATCCTCACTGACAATGACGATCTGATCGGTGCGCACCCTCGCCGAGGGTTTCGTGATGACCTTGTCGTCGATTCGCACGGTCTGGGCGGCGATCGCTGCGGCCGATTCCGCCCGGGTACACCCGGTGAGCATCGCGACGACCCGGTCGATTCGCTCGCCCGAGAGCGCTGGCGGGATGACTTCGGAAATCACGGCTCGGTGCTGGGTTCCGGCTCGGTGCTGGGTTCCGGCGCTTCTTCGGGAGCGCGCCAGACGGCCACCGCCAGGAGAAAGCCACCGACGACGACCGCCATGTCGGCGACGTTGAAGGTCGCCCAGTAGCGGCTGTAGATGAAGTCCACCACTGCGCCGCCCATGAAACCGCGGTCGAGCGTTCCGGGCGCAGCCGGGCGCAATCCCCGGTCGATGAGGTTGCCGAGGGCTCCTCCGACGATCGCTCCCATGACGAGGCGCTGCGCGAGCGAGACATTGCGCGAGAACACCGCGAGGGTCACGATCACCGACACGACCACGATCGAGATGAGCGCGCCGGACCCCCAGCCGATGCTGAACGCCATCCCCTCGTTGAACGCCAGGCAAAAGCCGAGCGCCGGACGCTCGACCAACGAATTGCAGCGATCGAGACCGCTGAAGATCCAGTCGCCGTTCGCCCAGGCCTTGGTGATCTGATCGATCACCAAAACGCCGAGCGCTATGGCGATCATCGGCAGGTAGGTACGCAGACCTCGGTGCGACGGCGCCGACGCCGTGGCCGAAGTCGTCGTCGACGCGACGACGTTGCCGTCGGAGGAGTTCACGTCCGGAGACTACAGACGGCCGAAGCCGCCGACCTTGTATTCGACCCGCTCGGTCGCCCACGGAATCGCCTTGAGGCGCTCCTCGGGAATCGCCAGGCCGGAGGCGGCACAGATGCCGTAGGTCTTGTTGGCGATGCGTTCGAGCGCAGCGTCGATTTCCTCGACCGTCGATCGGGCACGCGCTGCCAGCTCGAGGTCCTGGTCGCGGGCCACCGCCAAGGTGTCGCCCTCACCGGACTCTTCGTCGAATTGCACGTCGCCGGGTTCACGATTCGCGGTCAGCGACTGTGCCTCTTCGAACAGGACCTCGGCTTGACGCGAGTAGGTCGCTCGCTCGTCGAGCAGCATCGCCTTTTGCGACTCCAGGAACTTGGCGTCGTAGGGCGATGTGGTCAGGCGGGGCTCGGGATTCGCACCCGGACGAGGAAGCGAGCCCAACACCGACCTGACCGGAGAGACCGGCGGGGCCGTCTTTGCCGGTGCCTTGGCCGTCGCGGCCGTCTTTGCGGCCGTCTTCGCCGGCGCCTTCTTGGCCGGGGCCTTCGCCGTCGCGGCCTTCTTTGCCGGAGCCTTGGCCGGGGCCTTCGCCGTCGCGGCCTTCTTTGCAGGTGCCTTGGCCGGGGCCTTCGCCTTCGCCGGAGACTTGGTCGCCGCCTTCGCCGGAGCCTTCTTGGCCGGAGCCTTCTTTGCGGCGGGAGCCTTGGCCGGAGCCTTCTTGGCCGGAGCCTTCTTTGCGGCGGGAGCCTTGGCCGGAGCCTTCTTGGCCGGAGCCGCCTTCTTCGCCGATGTCGCTGCCTTGGACGTCGTCGCCTTCTTCGCTGGCATGCTCCCCCTTCAGTCTCGGAACCTGACAAGCCACCTGCGTCGTTCGCCGGTCGGCCAGGATGCTGACTCGAAAGCGAAGATGCGCGGGCGGCAGCATAGACGCCCCGCAGACGGTTTGCGACTCATCTCCTCGCAGCCAGGTGATTCATCGCCCGGCCCAACGGCTATCGACGACGGCCGAAGCGACGCGTCTGACGCTCGTCGTCGCCGCCGAAGAACCGCTCCATCGCCTCGTCCTCGCCGCCATCGGAGACGGCGAGCGCCTCGTGAAGGTCCTGGGCGTAGCGATCCTCACCGATCTCGGGCAGACCGACCGCGGCCACGGGTTCGTCGCCCGCGAAGGCGTCGACGCCGTAGTCGGGCTGCGGCTCGGGGGTGAACCCGTCGGAAGTCATCGACAACCCGCTGACCTCGCGCCAGCTCCCGGGGGCCCATGGATCGCTCGCACCCTGGCTCTGGGGCTCCGACGGGGACTCCCATCCCTCATCGAAACCCGTATCGAACCCGGCATGGTCAACCGGCGACGCAGCGGGGCTGTCCTCTCCGAACGCCTCGGCGGCCGGAAGTGGGCTGGGGGTGTCGAAGTCGACCGGGTCGGTCTCGACGACGAACGAACCGGGATCGACACTCGCCGACTCCGCCTCCGGATCGAGATACTGCAACGGAACCGGCGCACCGGCATCGGTGCCATAGGCACCCGATTCCGCCTCGGCGCTCTCGGCCGAATCGAAGGTGTCGGCGATCGCCGGCGCAGGCTGCGCCTCGCCAGGTTCCGCAGCAACTACCGGATCGGAGACGGAGGACCCGGTTTCGGCACTCGCCAGGAAGGTTGGGCTCTGCGGGGAGGAAGCGCCGCCGGTGCCCGTGTCGACGGCCGTATCGGTAGCCGTGTCGCGGAACTGCGCAGGCGCCGGAAGCTCGATTCCGGGCAGCGGCGGACGAAGCATCCGCTCGGGGCTGTCGAGCGCCGCGGTGATGTGATCGACCAGCCCGCTCAACGCAGCGCGGTACTCCTCCACCCGCGTCTCGATGGCGGCGAGTTGGGTGACGCTTGAGGCCCGCTCCGAATCGAGCGTTGCGATCTCCGCGAGCACCTCGTCGCGCCGAGCGCCATACTCGCGTGCGGCCTGCTCGGACGCCTCCTGAGTCATCTGGTCGGCCGACGCCCGTGCGGCGCTGACCACGCGGTCCGCCTCGACTCGAGCATCGCGGGTGATCCTGTCGGCGTTGGTGGTCGCGTCGGCCACGAGCTTGGCCGCATCGGACTTGGCCTCCGCAACCGCGCGCTCCGCAGTCTGCGACGCCAACATCAGGGTCCGCGCCGCCTCGGCAGCGGTCGCCTCGTCGGATACCGACGAAGGGCTCGGCGCAACCACGGCCTGCGCCGGCACCGCCGCCGCAGCCTGCGCTGCACTCAACGCCTCGCGAAGGCGCACGATCTCCTGTTCGGCCGAACCGGCACGTGCGAGCGCATCGTCGCGTTCCAACCCAAGTGCGTCGAGCTGACCGCTCAGCTGGAGCAGGTACGCGTCGACCTCATCGATGTCATAGCCGCGGAACTTCTCGTTGAAGTCATACGGAAGTCGCTGTGGAGTCTGGTCCATGCCCGCATGCTAGCGACGTGGTCGACAAAACCGGCGCACGCCGAGCCGATTTCGTGGCGAGGTGCCGTCGTGGGCACCCACGGCCATTCAGTCGTCGAGAATGCCGCGCTCGCGAAGGCGACGACGCTCCTCGCTCGACAGTTCGACGTCGGCTGGAGTCAGCAGGTACACCGATGCCGCCAGCCGTTCGACCGAGCCTCCGAGGCCATACGCCACACCACTCGAGAAATCGAGCATCCGGCGTGCCAACCCACGATCGAGTTCGTTCAGAATCACGATCACCGGCTGATTCTTCTTGAAGTGGTCGCCAACCTCTTGGGCGTCGTTGAACGAGCTCGGGGTCACCGTGTGCGGACGGGCGCTGGCGGGAGTTGCCGGGATGGGCCGAACGGCGCTGGAGCGCGGACGGACCGGCTCGGCCGACGTGGTGGTGCGAGCCGCGGTGGGCAACACCCGAACCGCCGACGGTTCGGCCGAATCGCCCCAGTCGTCATCGGGCTCGACGCGGCTCGACGCCGCTCGCTGCGACGGCCCACGCGCCCCGCCGGAACGAGGACCGGCGCCGCGTTGGGCAGGGTTGGGAACCGCTCGCACCACCGGGTTCGAAGGCGCCGGCGCGACCTGAGGCTCGTCGTAGTAGACGTCGTCATCGTCGTAATCGTCGTAGTCGTCGTAGCCGTCATAGCCGTCATCGGGACCCAGCCCCAGCCATGACATTCCCTTGCGCAGCATCCCCGACATCAACTCCTCCTCGGCAGGCGTCCACAGTCTTGCGCATTGAGGCGGCACACAAGCGGACCTGAGGGCCTACAACCTACTACGCAGTGTCGTGGTCGCCGGGTGCGGGCGTCGCTTCAGGTACTCCGAGGCGAATTGCTGCCGCCTGGCGGCGCGCCTCAGCGCGGCTCCGATGGGACGCGAACTGCGGTTCCCCGTTCACCGTCGAGGTCGCGGTACACCACGCGAATTCGTCCGAAATCTCGTCAACCCCGACACCGGCGAGCGCGACTCTGGCGGCCGCGACGACATCGAGCGCTGGACGGGATGCGACGGTGGCAGCGATCACCTCGGGACCGAACCGGAACGCCATCGTCGTCAGGTCGGCCTCGGAGAACTCGTAGTGCGGCGCCGAAATACAGGGTCCGATCCACGCTCGAATCGCTCCCGCGCCGAGCTCGCGCATCGACTCAACCGTGCGTTCGATGATGCCCTCATACAGTCCGCGCCAACCTGCGTGGGCTGCGGCGACCACCTCGGCACCGTCGACCGATGCGAACAGGACCGGCACGCAGTCCGCGCTCTGCACCGCGACCACCACTCCGGGAACCGAGGTGACGAGCCCGTCGCCTTCGGCGCCGAGATGGTCACCCGGCGCGTCGACGATCATCACGCGGTCGCCGTGGACCTGACGCAACGCAGTCCACGGCCCCGCCATCAGACGTTGCCGGGTACGCCCGAGGACACCGGCCTCGGAGTCGATGGCGAAGTCACCGTCGGCGGCCTCGGAGAACGCGAGGCTGACCGGCTGGCGCCCCGGTGATTCAAACGTCGCCCGAAGGGCCACGGGCTACTTCAGGAACGAGGGGATGTCGAACTCGGTCTCGTCGTCGTCATCGTCGTCACCGAACACATCTGCGATGGGCGGCTCGGATTCGACAGAACGCGAACGCCGTTCGCTCAGGTTCGACGGAGCACGGCGCGTCGGAACCGCAGCCTTCGGATCTTCCCAGCGCTCGAATCCGGCGCCGATCACCGTCACCCGCACCTCGTCGCCCATGTCGTCGTCGATGGTGGTGCCGAAGATGATGTTGGCCTCGGCGTGAGCCACCTCGTGAACGACCGTCGCGGCCTCGTTCACCTCGTGCAGGGTGAGCGCGGAACCGCCGCAGATGTTCAACAAGATGCCGCGTGCGCCGTCGATCTCGCTTTCGAGCAGCGGCGAACTGATCGCCTGGCGCGCCGCCGCGGTGGCACGACCTTCGCCCGAGCCGTAACCGACACCCAGCAGCGCGGTGCCGGCCGCGCTCATGATCATCTTCACATCCGCGAAGTCGGTGTTGATCAGACCCGGGGTGGTGATGAGGTCGGTGATGCCTTGAACGCCTTGCAACAACACCTCATCGGCCATGCGGAACGCGTCGAGCACCGAGGTCTTGTCGTTGGCAACCGACAGAAGCCGATCGTTCGGAATGACGATCTGGGTGTCGACGTTCTCCTTCAACTTGGTGATGCCCTGTTCGGCCTGCACCGAGCGGCGACGCCCCTCGAACAGGAACGGACGGGTGACCACAGCGATCGTGAGCGCTCCGACCGTTTCCTTGGCGATGTTGGCCACCACGGGAGCGGCGCCGGTGCCGGTGCCGCCGCCTTCGCCGGCGGTGATGAACACCATGTCGGCTCCCCGCAACACCTCTTCGATCTCGTCGCGGTGCTCGACCGCCGCCGCCTCACCGACGTTCGGGTCGGATCCGGCTCCGAGTCCGCGGGTCGCATCGCGGCCGATGTCGAGTTTCACATCGGCGTCGCTCATCAACAACGCCTGAGCGTCGGTGTTGATCGCGATGAACTCCACGCCCTTGAGCCCGGCATCGATCATCCGGTTCACGGCGTTGCATCCGCCGCCGCCGATGCCGACGACCTTGATCACGGCGAGGTAGTTCTGAGGGTTGTGGGCCATCTGGCGAGACCTCCGGGCCAACCGGTCTGCGGCTGTTGCGGGTAGTTGCGGATCGGAACGATCGGGGACGATCTTGGGTGGTGGCCCGAACCGGCACTTGGTGCAGCGTCCGGACCGCGACACTGTAGTAGAGCACGGTTGGGTTGTCGCGATTAAGTCGATCGGCGCCGCGCCTGGCCGGCGCCGGCACGTGTTCCCTTCAGGTTTACGCGCCGCCGTCGGCTCCGGGCTCTCGGTTGTTGCCCGTGGCCGTCGCCGCTGGGGTGGGGGGCGCGACGATCCCTTCGGATCGAGGGTCCACCGCCGCGGGTTGCGGTGCTGAGTCGACGACCGCAGGCTCCTCGGCCACCGGGTCGACGACCGCCGGCTCCACCGGCGCTGATTCGGTGGGCGACTCCGCTGGTGGCACCGCGTCTCGAGGGCGAACTGGGGGATGACAGTTCGGCGACCGGCGCATCGTGGGGGCCCTCGGGACCCGCACGTCGATCTGACACACGCCGGTTCGATCGACATTGGAGGTCAACATGGTGGTCAGCGACGACACCTTCGCCGGAGCCTTGTCGACGGTGCCGAACAGAACGGTCGCGTCGTTGGTCAGGGTGAAGATCAATTCCCCGGCCTCGCTGAACTCGATCTCCGCGATCTGCGCCGTCACGGCGAAGGGCAGGGACGCGACGACGTCGACCGCGGCGCCGATCGCGGGAGGAAGCGCCCCGCCCACCTCGACATCGAGGTCGTCGTGCACCAGAACCCGCCGGATGTAGTCGGTTTCGTGCGCCTCGCGAACGACGACGCCGCCCTTCGCGACGATGAACGACCTCTCGGTGTTGGTCACCGCGGCGACCAGGGGCCGGTCGGTCACTCGAATTCGAACCTCGTTCGGCCACGCACGCTCGACGGCGACCCTGCCAAAGCGCGGGTCTGCGCCGAGCGCGGCCTCGACCTCGCCGAGTCGGGTGGTGATCATCGAGTCTCCGAGGGCCAAACCGGTGACGCGCTCCACTTCTGCCAGATCGAGGGAATCGGAACCGACGATCGTGATGCGATCGACGTCGATCAGCGGCGAATGAATGGCCACGAACAGCGCCACAACGGCCAGCGGCGTGCCTACGATCATGGCGATGCGCCGACGTTTGGACCGTCGGCGTTGTGTGGCCACCCCGTCTCGACGAGCGATCATACGCGGGTCGACCGGCGGCGCCTGGAAGCCCGCCTCGCCGTCTTCGGCGCCCAGCGGGAGATCGAGCGCGCTCCGCTCGGAGGCGTCGCGCCCGAGCGGACCGCGGGTCGGCGCCTCCGACTCGACCGGGGTGTCGGAGTCGCGCACCCCAGCGGCGTCCACAGCGGCGAACGTTTCGGTCGTATACCCGATGCCGCCGGATCCGACGAGCAGCGCCTGGCGTTCGACCGCGGGCAACTCCTGGGTCGTGAGGTCAATCACCAACTCGTCGTCCTCGTTGGTGACCGGGGAGGCATTCGTCGGGTTGACCGGCGAGTCGGGCGAGGGAGAGGGCGAGGGAGAGGTCACCGTGCCCCTCCGATCCGTTCGAGTACCGAGGCGTCGAACCCGACCATCACCGTTTCGGGATGCAGTTGTATTCCGTGTCGGTCGCGCACCGCCTCGATCACCGCGATCATGACCTCCGCGACGTCGTTCGCCGAGCCGTCGGCATCGACCTGGATGAAATTGGCGTGCTTGGTCGACACCTCGGCGCTGCCGATGCGCAGTCCCTTACAACCGGCCGTGTCGATCAGCCGTCCGGCGCTGTCACCGGCCGGATTGGTGAAGACCGATCCGGCGTTGTGACCGCCGGGCTGGTGGGTGCGACGCCACTGCACGATCTCGCTCAACAGTTCCTCCCCCGCTGCGACCGCGGCGCCATCGTGGGCCTCGCGCAATTCAAGGGTCGCCTCGACCACGACCTGGTGCGGCCGGATGCTCGAGTGGCGATACGAGAACTCACAGGCGGCGGCGGGCATCGAGACATCTTGGCCGGTGCGAAGATCGACCACGCGGACCGACCGCACGACCGCGGCCATGTCGGAGCCGTGGCCGCCGGCGTTCATCCGTATGGCCCCGCCGATGCTGCCTGGCACCCCGACGGCCCACTCGAATCCGCTCAGCCCCGCGGCGACGCTTCGACGAGCCACGACCGGCAGCCGCGCCGCACCGCCGGCGACCAGCGTCGTCGAGTCGATCTCGATACGGTCGAACCCGGCTCCGAGGCGAATCGCCACGACCGGTGCGCCGCCGTCGGCCACCAACAGGTTGGAACCGTTGCCGACGATCAGCGTCTCGACGCCGTCGGTGCCGCGGTCCTCGTGGCCGTCCGTGTCGGCAGACCCACCCGAACGTCCGGCGAGGATTCGAGCGAGACCGGCCAGCTCCTCGGCGGTGTCGACCTCCACCAGAACCGCCGCCGCCCCGCCCACTCGATAGGTGGTGAATGGACCGAGCGGCACGTGCTCGCGCACCATCAACCCGCGGGCTCGCGCGTCGGCTGCCACCGCGTCCAACGCGTCGCCCATCGACGACGCGCTCACGACCGCCCCTGCGCCGTCAGCTGATCGATCAGCTGATCCGGAAGGGTCGTCAGGTCTCCCGCCCCCATCGTCAGGCACAGGTCCCCCGGCTGCAACAGCGCTGTCAACCCCTCGATGAGCTCGGCTCGAGTCGCCATCCACCGCACGTCCAGATCGGGGCTGGCCTCGCGCACCGCGCGAAGCACCAAGGCCCCGTCCACCCCGTCGATCGGGTGCTCCCCCGCGGCGTACACCTCGGTGATCACCACCACGTCCGCGGCATCGAAGGCCCCTGCGTAGTCGGCCCACACCGAGGCGGTACGGCTATAGCGGTGCGGCTGAAAGACCGCGACGAGGCGGCCTTCACGGTCGGGGCCGGACGACGCCGCGGACAACACCGCCCGAACCTCGGTGGGCATGTGGGCGTAGTCGTCGACGAACCGTACCCCTCCCGCGGCGCCGCGCTCCTCGAAACGCCGCCCGACGCCGCGGTAGCCGGCGATGCCCGTCGCGGCGGCCAACGGATCGATACCGACGGCCCAGGCGAGAACGAGCGCCGCGGTCGCGTTGAGCACGAGGTGATGACCCGGCAGGTCGACTGAGAGTTCCACGACCGAACCGTCGGGAAGCGAGACCTGCCAGGTACTGCCGGATCCGGTGTGGCGTTCGTCGAGAATCCGCGCATCGGCCGCGGTACTCGTGCCGTAGGTCAGCGTCCGCGACGAGGCGTTCGCCAACAGCACCGCCCCCGGGTCATCCGCACAGATCACCGTCGGCCCGTCGGTCTCGGCGACGAATCGACGAAACGCCGCGAGCAGGTCCTCCCAGGAGCCGTGGTGGTCGAGATGGTCGGGTTCGACGTTGGTGACGATCGCCCCGCGGCGAACCGCCGCGAGAAAGGTCGAGTCGCTTTCGTCGGCCTCCAGCACGAGCCACGGGCCGTCGCTCCAACGCGACCCGGTGCCGTAGGGCGACACCGTCGATCCGATGATGAAGCTCGGGTCGGCTCCGGCCGCATCGAGCGCGAGTGCGAGCAGGGCAGACGTCGTGGTCTTGCCATGGGTGCCCGACACGGACAGCGTCGAACGGGTGGCGGAGATTGCGGCCAGGAGGTCGTAACGGTGCATGACCGCGATCCCGCGGGCGCTGGCCGCAACGATCTCGGGGGTATCGGCAGAGATCGCCGTCGACACCGCGACATGGGTGGCATCGCGGAGGTTGTCGCCCCGGTGGCCGATCTCGACACGAACGCCGAGGTCGCGAAGCCGTCGCGTCGTCGTCGACTCGACGATGTCGGTACCCGAAACGACGTGGCCGAGCGCCACCAGCACCTCCGCGATCGCCGACATTCCGGCGCCGCCGATGCCGAGCAGGTGCACGTGCAGGGGTGCACCGCGAAGGTCCAACTCCACGCGATCGAACGGAACCATGCCGGCCATCATCGCCCTCCCTCAAGGATGGACGGATCCGGCAGTTGGGCCACCAGCAGGTCGGCGACTGCGGCCGCAGCATCGGGGCGGCCGAGGCGCCATGCCGCCTCCCCCATCCGAGCGAGGGACGGTCGATCCGCGACGAGCGGCGCCAGCACCTGTTCGAGGTGTTCTGCGGTACACCGGTCGTCGTCGACGAGCACCGCGGCGTGATCCCGAACGAGCGCCGCCGCGTTGTGGCGCTGGTGGTCCCCCGGGGCGATCGGCAACGGCACCAACACCGACGCCACACCGACGACCGCCAATTCGGCGACCGTGGTGCCGCCGCAGCGGCAGATCGCCAGATCGGCGGCGGCCAACACCAGGTCCATGCGCTCTTCGTATTCGACCGCCCGATACTCGACCGCGGCGGCCCCGTCCGCGCCGGAGCGTCCGCCGTCGAGGTCGGGGCCCTCGAAGCGTTCCCAGTCGCGCCTGCCCACGACGTGGTAGAAGGCGAGGTCGCAGCGCTCACTCCAGCGTTGGGCCAGTCCGACCACGGCCTCGTTGATCCGTCGGGATCCGAGCGACCCGGCAAACGCCGCGATGACCACGCGGTCCTCGTCGATGCCGAGTTCACGGCGCGCCGCACGTCGTTGTGCTTCGCGATCCTCCGGGGCGACCCGGCGCTCGAGGATGATGTCGCGAACGGGATTCCCGGTCACCCGCGCCCTCGGAAGATTCGAGCCCTCAAACGGCACCGCCGCAGCCACAGCGAATCGTCCGAACAGGCGATTTGCGGCGCCGGCGACGGCGTTCTGTTCGGCGATGACGATCGGCACCCGACACAACACCGCTGCGAAGGCTGCGGCCGCGCTCGCATATCCGCCCAGCATCAGCACCACCGCGGGTCGACGTCGACGCACGAGGCTCACAGCCGAAAACGCGGCGCTCAACAGCCCGGCAAGGGCACCGAGATTGTCGACCAGTGCCCGCGCAGTGACCTTTCGTTGAATGCCCCGGCCTGGCAACGCCACGAGTTCGATGCCGCTCGGGGGTACCAGCGCAACCTCCTGGCCACGGTCGGACCCCACCCACACCAGGTCGCCCCGCGCGACGCCCTTCGCGACCAGCGCCTCGGCAATCGAGAGTCCGGGCAGGATGTGTCCGGCGGTGCCTCCACCCGCGATGACGATCGGTCGAGACGTCTCCGACCCGGTCATCGCTGTGCCGCCCGACCGGTCGACGACCGACGCTGTGCAGGCTGCCGCGGTGCAGATTTCTTCGCTGCAGGTTGCCGCGCGGGCTGGCGCGCAGCAGGCTTCTTCGCTGCAGGTTGCCGTGTCGGCTGGCGCGCAGCAGGCTTCCTTGCTGCGGGCTGGCGCGCTGCAGACTTCGCGGGGGTGCGCCGCCGCGGGCGCGATTCGGTCGACCTGCCGTCGCTCGCCGCCAGCACCAGGGCACCTCGAGAGGGTGCCCGCTTGGCCAGACGCCGGTTCGAACGTTGGCGACGGCGAAGCCGCGCCTGGGCGGCGTCGCCCTCGCGGGCAACGCTCAGAAGCAGGCCCATCGCCGCAAGGCTCATCACCAGCGACGTGCCTCCGTAGCTGATGAACGGCAGCGTGAATCCCTTGTTCGGCAACACGCCGAGCACCACGCCGATGTTCACAAACGTCTGGATCGAGATCATCGTCGTGATGCCGATGGCCAAGAGCCGGCCGAACCGATCCGCCGCCTTGTAGGCGACCCGGATGCCGCAGACCAGGATCACGACATAGAGCCCGATCACGAGCATCGCGCCGAGGATTCCGAACTCCTCGGCGACCACCGCGAAGATGGCGTCGCTTTCCGCCTCTGGGAGATACCCCCACTTGGCGGACGACCCACCGGGGCCGACGCCGAACCAGCCGCCGTTGGCGATACTCGAAAGCCCGCCGAGCAACTGGTAGTTCTCGTGGTTTGCGTTCGACAGGGGGTCGAGGAAGCCCCAACGGTCCTTGTGATATCCGCGCTGGGACAACGCAAGAAACGTCGCACCAACCGGAATGGCCAGCCCGAACAGCGCGTCGAGTCGCGCCCCGGCGACGACCAACATCGTGGCGGCCACCGCCGCCAACACCACCGCGGTGCCGAGGTCGGGTTCGAGGTAGATGACAAACCCGGCCAACCCGACCACGACGGCGACCGGCATCACCGTGCGTCCTGGCAGATGCATCTCGCGTTCGCGCATCGCCAGCAGCCGGGCGACCCACACGATGATGGCGAGTTTGGCCAACTCCGACGGCTGGAAGGTGACAAAGCCGAAGGAGAACCAACGCCGGGCGCCGTTGTAGGTGCTGCCGAAAATCAGCACCGCGACCAGCAGGGTTGCGGCGGACCCCAGGGCGAGCGGGGCCAACAGCGACACTCGCCGGTACCCGACCTTGTAGCCCGCGAACATCAGGACCGCACCGATGCCGAGAAACAACGCGTGACGCGACAAGAAGGCCGTCGGTGCATCACCGCCGGCGATGGAGCGCACCGTGGTCGACGAAAACACCGCCACCAGGCCGACGCAACACAGCATGGTCACCGAGACCAGCAATGCCCAGAACTCGGTCGGTATCTCCCCTCGGGCAACCTCACGCCGCTCGCGTCGAATCCGCGACCGGGTTGCCCGGGCGTCCGGAAGTCGGCGACGTGGGTCGGTGCGCCCTCGCGATGACGTCATCATCGCGGCTCACCCGCCGTGGCGGTGACCGCCGCGACCGCCGCGACGAAATCGTCGCCGCGCTCGGCGTAGTTCTCGTACTGATCGAACGAGGCGCAACCGGGGCTCAACAACACGACGTCGCCGGGCTGAGCAAACCCTTTCGCCGCCTCCACCGCTTCGCGCATCGACGAGACGCTACGGCCTGGGCGCGGCCGAAGGACGGATACCACCTCGGGGCCGCTTTCACCGATTCCGACGACGGCGCGGACCCGATCCCGCAGGGTCGCAAGCTCCGACAGGTCGAGACCTTTGTTGCGGCCGCCGGCGATCAACACGACCGATTCGAAGCTTTCCACCGCGGCGCGCACCGCATGCGGGGCGGTGGCCTTGGAGTCGTCGACATAGCGCACACCGTCGACGGTCGCGATCGTTTGAACCCGATGGGCCAACCCCGAAAAGTGCGTGAGCGCGCTGGCGATTCCCTCCGGGGTCGCTCCGACCGTTCTGGCCAACGCTGCGGCCGCCAACGCGTTCGCGATGTCGTGAGGCAGATTGCGAGCCATGTCGTGGACCGCGATGAGCGTGTCCCCCTCGGGGGTGACGAGCCGACCATCGACCACGCTGTAGTGCCCGATGGTCGGGCGTGCCGAGTCCGGCGAAAGACCGAAGGTCACATACGTGGCCTCCCCCGTCCCGATGTACCCGCTCACGATCGGGTCCTCGGCGTTGGCCACCGCCATCTGAGCGGGGCCGAGGTCGCGCCAGCTGCGCGCCTTGGCCGCCTCGTAGTGCAGCATCGATCGGTGGACGTCGAGGTGGTCCGGAGCGAAGTTCAACCACGCGGCTGCCGCCGGGAGGAAACGCCGGGTCTGAGCGAGTCGAAACGACGAGGCTTCCACCACGAACACCGACACGTCATCGCGACCGATGGCCTCCACGAAGGGGATCTCGGTGTTGCCCACCGCGAGGCTGCGAACCCCCGAGGCCTCGAGCATCTCCACCACCAGGGTGACGACGGTGGTCTTGCCGTTGGTTCCGGTCACCGACACGAACGGGCGATCGTCGAAGGCCTGGGCCAGATCGAACTCGCTCACGAGCGCCACCCCGGCACCTTGTGCCGCGGCGAACACCGGATGCGACTCCGGCAGCCCGGGAGCCGGCACGAACGCGTCGACGTCCGCCACGAGCCATGCGATCTCGTCGCGACTCGCCGGCGTCTCGATTCCCAACCCCAGCGCCGCAGCTTCCGCGAGCTTGTCGGGGGTCGGGCGATCGTCGGCGACCACGACCCGGCGTCCGCGCGCCGTCAACGCCGCTGCGACCGCGGCGTTGGTGACGCCCCAGCCCCAGAGCAGTAGCGAGCGTTCGGCGAGTCGATCGACGGTCATCACAGCGTGTTGGTCACCTTGAAGAAGTCGTAATAGAACAGTCCCACCCCGACGGCGGTGCACGCGGCCGACAGCATCCAGAACCGGATGATCACCGTGGTCTCCGGCCAGCCGGCGAGCTCGAAGTGATGATGGATCGGCGCCATGCGGAAGATCCGGCGGCCGAACTTACGGAAGCTGATGACCTGCAGGATCACCGACACCGTTTCGGCGACGAACAACGCTCCGATCACCGGCAGCAGCAGCGCGGTGTTCGTCGTGAGCGCGAGACATGCGAACGCCACGCCGATCGCGAGCGAGCCGGTGTCGCCCATGAAGATCTTCGCCGGGTTGGCGTTCCACCAGAGAAACCCCCCGCAGGCGCCCATCATCGCGGCGGCCACCACCGCCAGGTCGAGGCCGACGGTCAGTTCGTCGCCGCCGACCAGGTTGTAGACGATCGGGTTTCGGAAGGTCCAGAACCCGATGAGCACGTACGCGCCGAACCCGAAGATGGCGCTGCCGGCGGCGAGGCCGTCGAGGCCGTCGGTGAGGTTTACCGCATTGGAGGCACCCACGATCAACAGCACCGCCCAGATCGCCCATCCGACCTTGCCGAGATCGGCCCACGATTCGAAGTTGTTGAATCGGGTGAAACTCAGCGTGGTGCTCTGTTTGGTCTGGGTGACCATCAACACCGAGAACCCGACCGCCACCGACAACAGGCCGAACATCTTCGCCCCCTTGCCGAGGCCGAGGTTGCGTTCGTTGCGGATCTTGATGAAGTCGTCGAGGAAGCCGACGAACCCGGCGCCGACGATGGCCATCATCACGTACAGCCCACGTTCGGTGTGGACCCCCCGGTAGCGGCCGCTCACGGCATAGGAAATGGCCGCCGAGATCACGATGGCGATTCCGCCCATGGTCGGGGTGCCCGCTTTGACCGTGTGGCCCTCCGGAACGTCCTCGTGGATCGGCTGACCGAACTTCAGCCGGGTCAACACGTCGATGAGGTACTTCGTTCCGAACAGCGAAAGCACCGAGGCCAGGCCGGCGGCCAGGAAGATACGAATCATGAGCGACCCCAATCGCGTGAGCGAAGCCATGCACGGGCAACCTCACGGTCGTCGAAGGGCAACACGGCATTGCCGATGGTCTGGGTCGTTTCGTGACCCTTGCCGGCGATGACGACCACGTCGCCGGGCCCTGCCGAGGCAAGGACCGCCTCGATGGCCTCGCGACGATCGACGATCGTGTCGTCGGTCCGTCTCCGACCGGCGTTGATGGCGTCGATGATGGCTCGAGGGTCCTCCGAACGGGGGTTGTCCGAGGTGACCGTCACCGAATCCGCCAGACGCTGGGCAACCTCTCCCATTCGCGGCCGTTTCGACGCATCGCGATCGCCGCCGCACCCGAACACGACGCGCAGGCGGCCGCCGGCCCCGTCGGCCGGATCGCACAGTTCGCGAGCCGCACCGAGAAGATTCTCCAGCGCGTCTGGGGTGTGCGCGTAGTCGACGACGACATGAAACGGCTGCCCCTCGGCGATCGTTTCAAAGCGTCCGGGTGGTGCGACGACGTGCGCCAAGGCCGCCGCAATGTCGGCCTCGCGATGGCCGAGCGCGCGCACGGCCTCCGCCGCGGCGAGCGCATTGGATACGTTGAAGCGGCCCGCCAGCGGCAACTCGACCGCTATCGAGCGCCAAACGAAGCTCGACCCCACCGGGATGAAGCGCAGATCCTCGACCTGGTCGAGCGAGAACGACGTGATGGCGATGGCGGCGACGTCTCGCAGGAGGCGGCCGTGGACATCGTCGACGTTGACGATGCCGCGATCGGTGAAGGTCGGTTCGAACAACCGGGCCTTGGCGTCGAAATACCGCTCCTGGCTCGTGTGGAAGTCGAGGTGATCGCTGCCGAGGTTCGTGAAGATCGCGGCGCGAAACCAGGTGCCGTCGACCCGGTGCTGGGCAAGCGCATGGGAGGAGACCTCGATCGCGACGACCGCGACACCGTCGTCGGCGAAGTCGCGCAGCGCCGCCTGGAGTTGCGGGGCCTCCGGCGTCGTTCGAGCGCCGGTCAACGTGCCGATCGTTGCCGCCCGAACCCCGAGGTGCTCGAGGATCTGAGCGATGAGGGTGACCACCGTGGTCTTGCCGTTGGTGCCGGTCACCCCGACCACCGCTACCTCAGACCTCGACGGATCGCCGGCGACCTTCGCCGCGATCGGGCCCATCGCCGAACGAACGTCGGCGACCAGGATCTGCGGCACGGCGATCGACAATGGCCGCTGCACCAGCAGCGCCGCAGCCCCGGAGTCGACCGCTGAACGTGCGAACTCGTGTCCGTCGTGGTCGGCACCGACCACACAACAAAACAGCGCGCCCGGTGCGACCTGACGCGAGTCGTGGGTGACCGCAACGATCTCGACGGTTCGCGAACCCGAGACCGACGCCCCGACCACGTCGCCGAGTTCGCCCAGGGTCACCGCCGGTCGCGACCCCAGGTGCGGCCCGGTCGCGCCGCTAGCCATCGCTCACCTCTGGGACCGTGGGCCCCCCGGACATCGCGGCCGGGTCGGTCGCGGGCGTCGTCGCAACGGCTGGCGCTGAGGTCTCCTCGCCGGGAATCGTGGTCGGCGCAATGGTGGTCGGCGGGGCCGTGGTGGGCGCCGGCGCGGCCTGGGCCCGCACCGGAGCTGAGGAATCCGACGCCAGCGCACTCGTGGAGATCGAGAATCGGCGCATGACCTCCTTGGTCAACGCCTGGAAGACCGGCCCGGCCGCCGTCGCTCCGAAGTGCTGTCCGCGGCCGGGTTCGTCGATCATCACCATGATCGTGATCTCGGGGCGATCCGCCGGGAAGAACCCGACGAAGCTCGCGGCGTAGGTACGGGTGGCGGCGGTTCCGTAGGTTCCGTTCTGCACCTTGTAGGCAGTGCCGGTCTTGGCGGCGATCTCCAAGCCGTCGATTTTGAACTTCGAGCCGGTGCCGCCGTCCTCGACGACGTCTTTGAGCCCGGCGGTGACCATGTTGGCCGCACCGACCGAGACGACGCGATGAGATTCGACCGTGTCCAGCGGGATGCTCTGGCCTTCGGCGTCGACGATCGAGCGGACGAGTTTCGGCGCCACGTACACACCGTCGTTGGCGATGGCGTTGTAGGCCCCCCACATCTGCAGCGGGGTGACGGTGATCGACTGCCCGATCGGAATGGATCCGATGTCGGAGCCGTTCCAGGTCTCCGCCGGCTTGACCTCGCCCGCCTGCTCCTTCGGCAGGCCCAGCGCCGTGTAGGAGCCGAAGCCGAACGAGTGCAGGTACTTCACGATCTCCT
Source organism: Microthrixaceae bacterium (assembly GCA_023957975.1). Lineage (NCBI taxonomy): Bacteria > Bacillati > Actinomycetota > Acidimicrobiia > Acidimicrobiales > Microthrixaceae > Microthrixaceae bacterium. The sequence goes on from JAMLGM010000003.1 coordinate 367,528, forward strand.
CGTTGCCGCCGTGCGCCGCCACCGCCTGGGCGATCTTGATCGTGCCGACGTTGGAGGACTCCGCGAGGATCCGCTTCGTCGTCATCGTTTCCGTCTCGTGTTTGTGGCTGTCGTTGATCGTCTTGTCGTAGAGCTTGATCGAATCCGGCACCTCAAAGGTCGTTTCCGGGGTCATCAATCCGAGGTCGTAGGCGGCGGCGATCGTGGCGACCTTCATCACCGAACCCGGCTCATACAGGCGTATCGCCTGGTTCAGCGACCCCTGCACCACATCGCCGGTCTCGGTACGGGAAACCGAGGCCATGGCCAGGATCTCACCGGTATCGGGGCGCCCGAGCACCACCGTGCCACCCTTGGCGTTGACCGCGGCGACCTGCGCTGCAAGTGCGGCCTCCGAATAGAACTGCAGCGCCCGATCGAGGGTCAGGGTGACATCGGCGCCGGCACGGGCCTGGCGCAGCACACGCTCGGTGCCCGGCACGTTGATCCCGTTGCGGCCCCGCTCGACCCGTTCGACCCCGTCGGTCGCACTCATGTCGTCGTCGTAGAGCTTCTCGACACCGGAGCGGGCCTCTTGTCCGAACGGATCGAGCGATCCGATGACTGAGCGGGCGAGGTTTCCGTTGGTGGCATGACGGATCTGATCGGGGTCGTAGATCAGCCCGTTGTAATCCCGTAGCGACTCCTGGGCCGCCTTGCGCTGGGCCGGGTCCTCGATCGCCGCGGCCTCCTTGCGCATCGCAGCAACCCGGTCTTGGAGCTGTGCCGCGATCTCGAGATCGACGTGGCGCTCGATGACCGAATACTCGGTGTCCGGCTTGCTCAGCGCATTCTGGACGGCGACCGGATCGAGCCCGACGACCTCGGCCACGACCGCTGCGACCGCTTCGGGGTTGGCGATCATCGTCGGGTCGGCGGCGAGCGTCCTGGTCGGGATGTCCATGACGAGCGCTTCGCCGTTGCGATCGAAGATCGTGCCGCGCAACTCCTTGAGCACCGTTTGTCGTTCGAACTTCTCTTTACCCTTTTGGCTGTAGACCTCGGCGTCCACCGCACCGATCCACACCAGGCGAACCACCATGACCATCGCCAGCGCCACGATCATGGCCCCGGGCAGCGCGAGGCGGTGCGTGTCTCTGACGGTGCGCGGGCCGACCGGACGCCGCGGGCTGACCGGACGGCGCGTACGGGGCGCGACGGTTCGCGCGCCGGTGGTTCGGGACGAGCCCGAACCACCGGACACACTGGCGCGGGCGCCGGGGAAGGACTTGCGAGCGCGGCCCGTGCGGGCGGCAGCGGGACGACGAGACGACGAGGCGGGGCGCTTGGAGGTCATGGCGACGGGCGTTCAGCCCTCACCTCCCGCCGTACCCACCACGACGGTGGCGGGGGTCACGATCTCAGAGGGTCGTGCCTGCACCATGCCGAGCTCGGTCTCGGCGATGCGCAGGATCTCCGAGGTCGACTGCAACATGCTCTCGTGTTGACGAAGGGACTTGTTCTCTTCCTGGATTCGGTTGATCTCCGAACGGACGCTGTCGAGACGCTGCTGGCGTTGCACCATGCGGATCTGCAATCCGACGGCGCCGAATGTGATCGCGACGAAGACCAGCATGGACACCATCACGATGGGCCGAACCCGACGAACCGTCTCGGCACGCTGGTGGACGGTGAGCTCTGGACGCCGCGGCGAAGCCTGGCGCGAAGCACCGTGAGCGTGACCGCGGGCGGTGCTGGAGGCGCGGGCAGCAGCCATCACGCAACTTCCTGAGGACGCTCCGTGAAGCGGACCGATTCCACGACACGGCGGCGCACCGACGCCGCGCGGGGGTTCTCGTCGATCTCCTCGGCGGACGCCTTCTGCGCACCCCGCTTGATCAATCGAGCCTGAGGTTCGGCGCCGCAGACACACTCGAGGCCCTGCGGGCACTCGCAACCGCCGGTCTCGGCCCGACGGAAGCGGTCCTTGACGATGCGATCCTCGCCGCTGTGGTAGCTGAGCACGACACATCGGCCGCCCGGCAACAGCAGGTCGAGCGCCTGGTCGAGCGCGTTGGACAGCGCAGCCAACTCGTCGTTCACCTCGATGCGGATCGCCTGAAACGAGCGATTGACCGGGTTGCCGCCGCGGCGCCGAGCCGGGGCGGGGATCGCACTGGCCACCACCTCGCTGAGTTGGGTCGTGGTCTCGATCGGTCGGGCATTGACGATCTGCTTGGCGATACGACGATGGAAACGTTCGTCGCCGTAGCGATGCAGCACCTCGGAGAGCTGCTCTGCGGTGTAGTCGTTCACGACATCGTGAGCGGTCAAGGTCTGTGATGTGTCCATGCGCATGTCCAGAGGTGCTTCGAGGCGATAGGAAAACCCACGATCTGCGTGATCGAGCTGCGGAGAACTCACGCCGAGATCGAGGAGAACCCCCGAGACGTGGTCTTCGCCAAGTCCACGAACGGCTTCGGCCATCTGGTCGAAGCGTCCGTGGTGAAACGCGACCCGGTCGCCGAAGCGAGCCAGGCGCTGACGTGCCACCTCGAGGGCGGCGGCATCGCGATCGATACCCAGGAGCCTCACGTCGGCTCGTGAATCCAAAATGGCGCTCGCATGGCCGGCGCCGCCGAGGGTGCCGTCGACGATGAGGCCCGGCGGCACCGTCGAAAACAGCTCGACGACATCGCCCAACATGACGGGCACATGTTCGAACGTCTCGTCGCTGAACCCGCTCAAAATCCCAGATCCTTGAACTTGAGGGCCTGGTCGGCCTTCGTCCGATAGGTCTCGACGGCTGCGGATTCGTCCTCGCCGCCGGGCACGATCGACAGGTAGTCGAGCCGGCCGCCGACCGTCACGAGTCCGGCGTCGAGATTGACCGCCAACCGCATGATCTTGGGGATGATGAGGCGACCCTGGGAGTCGACCGTGGCGTTTTCGGTCATCTGCATCAGATCGTCGATGTCAGAACGGCCCAGCCGGCCTTCGCGAAGCAGTTCCTCCATGCGGGCGACGACGTTGTCGAACCCCGATTCGGAGTAGAGCGCGAGGTGATCGCCCCGGTACATCAGCTTCGCCCGCTCCACGAAGTCGGGCCGGTACTGCGCCGGGACGAACAAGCGACCCTTGACGTCGAGCTTGATGACGTGGGTGCCGACGTAGGTGCGAAGGGCCGTCATCGGGCACCCCCGCGGGCCTCCGGTGTCGCAGCGCGGCCGTGGCAGCTGTCACAGCCACCACTTTCCACCACTTCACTGGTCCGGCACTCCATAACGCACCACTCTACGCAGTGACCACCCCACCACCGCTAGCGTTCGTCGCCGGTTTTTGGGAGATTTCTCGCGTTTTTTCGCGTTGGAGATGCCTTGAACATCATTCAGACATCATGAAAACCCCTTCCACGTTTGTGATTTCGAACGAGCGTTCCGAGCCCGTCCAGGCTTCGATCCGCTCCACTTCGCGCCAAATCGACCTCACCGGCAGCCCGCGCCACCGGTCGAACGCTCCACCGGTGGAGCGGGGCCGGACCGGCGACGGTGCCGCGAAACGTCAGCGGAGGGTGACGAGGCGTTCGACCAACGCGTCCGACACGCGATCCATCGCCGGTACCGTCCGAACGCTCGCGCTCAGGTGCCGGGTGAGCGCGTCGCGGTCCACCGAGCTCGTCGGGCCACCGAACACGGCGTCGTCCAACAACCCGGTCGTCTCGGTGGGATCGAACCGGGCGTAGGCCAGACACTGGAACCTCGCCCAATGCCGCGTTCGGCGCTGCGAAACCCCGATCACCTTGGCCGAACCGTCGACGACCTCGCCGGCTCCGATACCGGCGAAACACACCGTCCGGGCGAGGTCACGGTGCCGGAGCGGACCGCGATGTACCTCAAAGGATCCCGAGTCGGCGATCTCCCCGGCATCATGGAGCGCGTCGACCCACAACTCCCCCAGCCAGGCCCCGGCCGACGAAACGTCGTCGCGCCACAGCGGATCGCCCGCGGGGATCACCACATCCACCCACAGGACCTCCCCCGGGTTCATCACCACGAGCCCGCCGCCGGAGCGCCGAGTGGTGACCTGACGGCCGCTGCGTTCCACCGCATCCGGATCGAGTATGTGCGCCGACTGGGTGCTGCCGAGCACTGCGCATGCGCCCTCGAGTTCCATGAGAAAGACGCTACGTCGCGCCTCGATGAACCCCGTAGCGTGAAGGTCCTCGCCACGACCCCGGCGGCGTTCGACGCTGAAAGACATCGGGGCGAATGCTACCGGCGGGGCAAGTATGGTTCGGCGCCATGGGATACGTGATCCGACGCATCGCCGCACGCGTGGTCTGTTTCAACCCGCAGGGCCAACTGCTCATGATCCGTTCGAGCGACCCCGTCGACCGCACCAAGCCCGACTGGTGGGAACTGCCCGGAGGTGGCATCGACCACGGCGAGAGCGCGACCGACGCGATCCTTCGCGAGCTGCGCGAGGAATGCGGCGTGAACAACGTCGTCATGGGCCAGCTCATCTGGACCCAGCACGCTCAGTTCACCTTCGCCGGCTGGGACTTCGATCAGCATGAAACACTGTTCGTCGCGCAATCCGACGGGGATTCGAGCGGCGTCACCACCCTCGAGGCCCTCGAGGCCGTCGCGTTTCAGGAACTGCGCTGGCGAACCATCGAAGAGCTGATGGCCGATCCCCTCCCGACCGTGCCGCCACGACTCCGCGAATTCATCGTGCCGATCTCTCGGGGCGACTACCCGAACGAACCGATCGACATCTCGCCGAGGACGTGATCGATCCGCGTCACCCGCCCGAGGACAACACCCGCATCGAACGGCACCACTGCAGGTAGGCGATGACATCCTCGCTCGTCGCGCGGGCATCGCCCGACCCGCCGTAGGCGGTCACCATCCGGAACCTCAGGTAGGCGACATCGGGGACCGGCAGCCACGGCCGCCGACGCCACCACCGCGGCGGCACCAGCACGAGGAACTGGGCGAACGCCGTCGGCCACAGCCGGGGGTGGCGCGCCAAGGACCGCACGACCGTCCACATCATCGTCAACACCCGGTCACCCTCCATGGACTGCGGGTACGGGTCGGCGCCGCCGACGCGCCGCTCGACGCGCCGCTCGACGCCTGGTTAACGCACTGGTTGACGCGCTGGTTGACGGGAACTCCTGGGTCGGCACGAACGCCATCCTACCGAGCGACCTGCAAGACTTCTCCGGCAATGACGATCGACGAACACCCTCCGCCGCCCGCCACCTTCCAGTCCCTTTTCGACGCGATCTGCGACAACGTTCGAAGCGTCGTCCGAGGCCATGACGCCTCGATTCACCTGGCGGTCACCTGCCTGATCGCCGAAGGCCACCTCCTGATCGAGGACGTCCCTGGGGTCGGCAAAACCACCCTCGGCAAGGCCCTCGCCGTCTCGGTCGACGGCACCTTCGGGCGCGTGCAGTTCACCCCGGACCTCCTGCCCGCAGACGTGGTCGGCACGTCGATTCTGAACCAACAACTCGGGCAATTTGAGTTCCGGCCGGGCCCGATCTTCGCCAACCTGCTCCTCGCCGACGAGATCAACCGGGCGACCCCGAAGACCCAATCCGCCCTCCTCGAAGCCATGGCGGAGCGCCAGGTCACCGCCGGGGGTGAATCGCGCGACCTGCCCGTACCGTTCATGGTCATCGCCACCCAGAACCCAGTCGAGCACCACGGGACTTACCCGCTTCCCGAGAGCCAACTCGACCGGTTCCTCATCCGCTTGTCGCTCGGCTACCCCGCTGCCGAGGACGAGGAGCAACTCCTCATCAGCGAGGGAGCCGTTCCCCAACTCGAATCACTTCAGCCGGTCGTGTCGATTCAGCACATCACCGCGATGGCGAAGCGGGCCACCACCGTGCGCGTCGGCGATGACGTTCGCCGGTACATCGTCGCGCTCGCGAACGCCACCAGAAGCCACCACTGCATACGCCTGGGGATGTCGCCGCGGGCGTCGCTCGGCCTGCAGCGTGCCGCCCAGGTCACGGCGGCGGCCCAAGGGCGCGATCACACGACCCCCGATGACGTCAAACAGATCGCGACCGCCGTCCTGGCGCACCGACTCGAGCTCACCCCGCACGCGCTGGTCGATGGCCTCAGCGTCGACGACGTCCTCCACGACCTCCTCGCAACCGTTCCCATTCCGAGGTCCGCGTCGGTTCCCCTCGGTGCCCATGGCGCGTAGCAGCGCCGCAACCCTTCGCCCGACCGGTGCCGGCTGGGCGACGATCGGGTTCTGCGGGTTCGCACTCGCGGTGGGGCGCGCCACCGGCATTACCGAATTCCTCTTCGGCGGGCTGTTCGGCGGCATCGTCGTCGTGCTCTGCGCAGTCGCTGCGAAGGTCAGCGCCCGATCGGTGGAGATCGATCGGGCGCTGTCGCGGGACCGGGTTCCCATGGCCTCACCGTTGCGGTCGATCTTCACCGTCTCCACGACCGGTCGCTTTCCCTGGCCGCCCGTCGTCATGGTCGACCACATCGACGGCGAGGCGCAGCCGGCCCGGCTCCTGGCCGACCCGGAGTCGCGATCCGGCAGCGGGGCGCGCACGCGAACCGAACGCGTCGAGATCCCGATGCACGCTGCTACCCGCGGCCTCGTGCGTTTCGGGCCGGTACAACTCGTGCACCGCGACCCGCTCGCACTCATGGCCGCAACGACGACACACCCGGCGCCTGCGACACTCCTCGTCCTGCCGACCATCACCCCGCTCGGAACGATGAGCCCGGCCATCGGGGCGCAACCTCACGCCCAACTGCGCAGCGGCGCGCGGCGCATGGCGAACCGCAACGACGAGTTCGAAGCGCTGCGCGAATACGTTGAGGGCGACGACATCCGACTGGTTCATTGGGCGGCGAGCGCGCGGGTCGGTCAGTTCGTCGTGCGGGAATTCGAACACCGGTCGCTGCACCGAACCCTCGTCGTGGTCGACACCGGAGTAGGTATGGGAGTGGGTACGGGCGATTCGAACGGGCCCACGAGCGACGACGTCGATTCGGCCTTCGAACAGGCGGTGTCGAACGCTGCGTCGGTGCTGGTCGACCTGGTCGATGCCGGCGAGGCCACCACCTTCATCGTCGGGGCTCAGGTCGGCGTCAGCCCTGTGCGATTCGACATCGACTCGCCGAGCGATCTCGATCGAGCACTCGACACCCTGGCGACGGTGGCTCGCGACGCTGTTCCGGCCTCGTCGTCGAATTGGATCGAAGGCCCCATCGGCCGCGCCCATGGCGTCACCGGCGGCGACCAGGTGGTGGTGTGTACCGCCGGTCTCGACCGCGATGGCGTGGCCGCATTGAGCGCTGCGGCGTCCACCGGAGTCGACGTCATCGTGCTGGACGCCTCGCGATCCGGCGCCTCGCGATCCGGCGCCTCCACCAGCGGCGCCTCCACCAGCGGCGCGATGCGCTGGTTTTCCGCGACCGACGCCGACCAACTCCGCGACGCATGGACGGCCGCGGGTGGGGCGGTCGGGGTCCACGCTGCGGCCTCACGGGCCGGCCGACGATGATCCGCTCCGACGCGCCGGCCACGACGCCCGACTGCAGGCGACAGCGGACCGCGCCCTACGGCATCGACGACGCCCTCGTGGTGCTCGCCGTGGTCGCATTGTCGTTCGCGACCGCGTTCTGCGCCGCTCGAGCCTTCACTCCCATGAGCGATGTCATGGGACGTCTGGCGATCACCATCGTCACCTGCGCCAGCCTCGTCGTCGTCGCCCGATCCGCTCGACTGCCGGCGGCGACTACCTTCGCGTGTTCCCTACCGGCCGGGGTCCTCGCCATCGGCGTCATCTTCGACATCCCGTACCGGACGATGGGTCTCGTGCCCACCGCCGAGTCGATCGCGTGGCTTCACGAGTCCATGACCGACTCCTTCAGTGGATTCCTCCAGGCGGTGCCCCCGGTGAGCGCCACTCCGGGATTCGTGATCCCGATCGCCGCGGTCCTGTGGTTCTGCACCTCGTTTGGAATCTTCGCCGCCGTCGACTCCCACGGGCCCCTTCACGCAGCCGCAGCGCCGCTCACCTTGTTCGCGACCACCTCCATCCTGCTCCTGGGCCGGTATGCGATCGCGTCCACCGCGGCGATGGCGCTGGCCCTGATGTTGTTACGGCTCGCGACGGCCGCCCGGTCGGTGTCGATTCGACACTCGCCGCGGCGCTCCGGTTCCTCCGCGCTCACGCGTGGGATCTGGGTGAGCGGAACCGCGGTGATTCTCACCTCGGTCGCTGCGGCACTCGTCGTGAACGCCGTCGTTCCCCTGAACGTGTCGGGGGCGATCGACCTCCGGGCGATCGGTCGGCCCGAACCACCGCGCACCGTCGAGAGCCCGTTGGTCAGCGTCTCTGCGCTACTGCGCAGCCAGTCGACGCGACGGCTCTTCGACGTCGACGCGTCGAGTGCGCACTACTGGCGACTGACCGCGCTCGATCGGTTCGACGGCATCTCGTGGTCGGCCACCGCCGATTACGAATCCGTCGGGGACGGCCGCCTCGCCGGGGAGGCCCCCGCCAACGCAGCGGCCGACACGGTGAGACAACGCTTCACCCTCCGCGAAGCCTTCAGCGACTGGCTCCCCGCAGCATTCGCCCCGACCCGCATCGATCTCGACGAATCTCTCCGCTTCGATCGGGACTCGACCTCGATCTTCCTGCCCACCGACGACCGTCCCGCAGCGATTTCCTACGAGGTCACCTCCTCGGTTCCGGATCGCGACGCGGTCACCGCCGACCGATTCGCGTCCATCACCACGACCCCGGACGACACGACCGACACGATCCACAACCTGATCGACCCCAGCGTGGCCGAGTTGGCGAGGGTGATCACCGAAGGCCGCTCCCCGTTCGAGTCGGCCCTGGCCCTCGAGCGGTTCTTCCACACCGACCGCCGCTTCACCTATGACACGAACGTCGATTACTCGCGCCAGGGCGACCCGTTGGTGGCCTTCTTGAACGACGGGGCCGGGTTCTGCCAACAATTCGCCACCGCGTTCGCCGCGATGGCGCGGGCGGTGGGAATCCCCGCACGGGTCGCGATCGGATTCGTCCCCGGCACCGCCACCCCGATCGACGAGTCCTCGACGCTGTTCGCCGTTCGGGCCAACGACGGCCATGCGTGGCCCGAGTTGTACTTCGACGGGCTCGGCTGGGTGCCGTTCGAGCCAACCCCGGGCGCGCAGAACCCCGATGCTTCGAGCTATTCCACCGCACCTGAGCCGACCGGATCGGGCCGCGATCGCGACGACCTCGCAGACTCGACGACGACGACGACTGCTGCCCCGGCGACCACCATCGCCGATTCCGCCGTTGCGCCGACCACGACCTCCGATCCGTCCAACCCATCCGATGCGTCGGATGGCGACGACGCTTCGGACGGGCTCGACGACCGCTCCGCGTGGCGACCCGGCCGGGGCAGCGCACTCGTCGCGCTCATCGCCCTCGTCGCGGGCGCGACGATCGTCGCCCGGGTGATCACCGTTCGCCGACGGGCGCGGCACCTACAGGCGCCCGACCGCCCCGCCGACCGACGGATCGAGGCGTCGTGGGACCGGGTCGTCGCCGAGCTGTCGCGCATCGGCATCGTCGCGCAGCGCTCCGAGACCCCCCTCGAATTCGCCGAACGGGCCCACCGCGAGGTGGGAGAACAGGAACCGCTCGACACCGCGATCGACCTTCGCCGGCTCGGAGAGATCGAGAGCCGTCGTCGCTATGCCGGCACGCCGCCGCACCCCGACGACGCCGACCGCGTCGCCGAGATCGCCGATCAGGTCCACGACCTCGTGTGGGCGCGCCTCGCCTCCGCCGACAAGGTCCGGTTCCTGCTCGATCTACGGTGAGCGGATCGAGCGAAGCTGATCAGGTCCGTCGTCTTTTCAGGTCAGTCGTCTTCGGGTTCGGCGGGGAACCGGTCCGCGGAATCGCCGTGGGTGGAGCGCTCCGCCGGAGCCAACGCCGAGCCGATCTGGTCGAGCGACGCCCAGGCGAGGTGGCGCAGGCTGCGTTCGAGCGAGATGCCACATGCGAACATCGGCAGGAACCCGACGACGAACGCGGCAACGGCGTTGACGCTCACCAACAACAGCAACATCACCGCCAGCGACACCACGAGTCCGACCGCCGCCACCTTGGTGTGACGGATCGGAGCGGTGAACACCGTCGTGGTCGACACCTGCCGCGCCAGCTCCGGATCGGAGGCGCGCAGCTGATGTTCGATCTCGGTGAGGATTCGCTGCTCTTCTTCTGACAGCGGCACGTCGCCCCCTCCCCAATCAAGCCGGGCCGTTCGAGTCATCGACTCGCGGCTCCATGTTTCCACACCATCGGCGGACCGACAACGCGACTTGACCGACGAGGTCGATCTCGGGTTACGAGCCGTGGCCGGTCGCCCCCGGGCCCCATTGCTGTTCGCCCTGTTCGAAGGACCGACCCGAGCGGCTCGACCGCAACGAGGCGGGGCCGATCGAGCGCAGTCCGAACCGGTCGCGAATGGCGTCGATCGCCTCGTTCAGTTCGACTCGCTCGAGGTGGCTCGGCTCGGGTTCGTCGAGCAGGGAGAGCTGAGCGCTTCGCTGGGCGCGTTCGGCAAGCCCGCTCACGCCCACACCGACCAGGCGAACCCCCCGCAAATGATCGGCATCATCCATCAGGTTCCGGGCGATCTCTGCGATAGCAAGACCGTCGTCGACCGGGGTCGCCAGGGATCTCGACCGTGTGATCGTGTCGAAGTCGGCGAAGCGCACCTTCAGATGCACCGTGCGTCCGGTGTTCGACCCCGCACGCAGCCGTGCCGCCACCGCATCGGCGAGTCGCACGATCTCGACGTCGATGGCCGGGCGTCCGACCAGATCGACGGCGAAGGTGACTTCGTGGCTGATCGACTTCGCCTCGAGGTCGGCGATGACCGGCCGGTCATCGATTCCGTGGGCCAACGCCGAGAGGTGTCGCCCGGCGGCCTCGCCCAGTGCGCTGCACAACGCCGTCTGCGGCATCCCGGCGAGCTGTCGCACCGTCGTGATGCCCAGCCCTCGCAGCTTTTCTCGGGTCTTCGGTCCGACCCCCCACAACGCGCCGACCTCGAGGGAGTCGAGAAAGGCGCGCACCTCCCCGGGCCTCACCACCGCCACACCGCTGCCGAACACCGGCCCCGTCGGCGTCGGCGCCGGCTTGGCGGTCTCGGTGGCGAGTTTGGCGAGGAACTTGTTCGGCGCAACCCCGATCGAACAGGTCAATCCGACCTCGTCGAGGACGCGCTGTCGAATGGCCGCAGCGATGCGAGGTCCATCGCCGAGGGCACGCCGCCGGCCGGTGACGTCGAGAAACGCCTCGTCGAGCGACAGCGGTTCGACCAGCGGTGTCACCTCGCCGAAGATGGCCATGACCTCAGCACTGACCTCGCGGTAGCGACCGTGACGACCGGCCAGGAACACCGCCTGGGGGCATCGACGGCGCGCCAGCGCACCCGGCATCGCCGAATGCACGCCATAGGCGCGGGCCTCATAGGAGGCAGCCGCGACGACCCCTCGGGGACCCGACGCCCCCACCACCACCGGACGACCCCGCAACGACGGGTCATCGAGAATCTCCACCGACGCGAAGAACGCATCCATGTCGACGTGCAGAATCACCCGCTCGGGCCCGTCGCGGCCGGTGGTCGTGTTCACCACGCCTCGCTCACAGGCGCACGATGCGCCCCGGCCCGCTGCGGTGAGGTTCGAGCCGGTAACGGTAACTGCGCGGTTCGGACCAGCGCTGCCCGAGCCAGTCGGTCAGCGGTTCGCTCACCCAACGATGGGTGCTGGTGAGCTGTGCAGCACACGCGTCGACCGGGACGTAGGCCGCGTCGGTCACGATGCCATCGGGGTCGTTGCCGACCACGACCTCGCCGATCACCGCCGTCACCAGATGGATCTGCGCACGCATCACCCACCCGAGCGCCGGCGCCTCGGCCACCACCTCGTAGAGCAACTCGCCCCATCCGGCAACGGTGAGCCCGGTCTCCTCGAGCACCTCGCGTGCGAGTCCGCTGCGGATGTCCTCGGCGTCGTCGGCCTCGATGACCCCGCCGGGTGGGGTCCAATCGGTCGCACCGTTGCGCCGCAGGTTCTCCACGAGCAACAGCCCGGCATCGTTTTCGATGACCGCTCCGGCGACGACCCACTCTCTCACGACACCATCTTTCCCGATTCGACGCCGCTTCGCGCCTCGGGTGTTCGGACCCAGATCGACATCAGGTCGGCGTCGAGGCCTTCGACCTGACGCGATTCGAGGTCCAGGACGGCCTGGTATCGCGGCCCCGTGCGATAGCGCAGCCAGCAATCCGAGGTGGCCGGAACCCGGATCTGCGACGGGTCGTCGACCGAGGCGAACTGCGCCCACGTGTCGGCGAGAGCCGCGGCGAAACGACGGCGTCGTGGGGTCAACTCGCCGAGCAGAACCTCAACCCCGGGCTGATCGAGGTTGTCGAACACGAACGGAACCTCCACCGCGTGGCAGGCGCCGAGCGCACCGCCGAAGGCGCTCGACGGTTGGGTGAAGTGATACGACCACACCCGGCCCCGTGCTGCGTGGGCGTCGGCCATGGCGAACATGTGCGCCCGGAAGGTCGTGTCGGTGCTGATGGTGCTCCACAGTTGCGAGTTGTCCTGATACGGGTACCGGTCGCGGTAGCGGGCGAGCGCCTCGTCGAGGCCGACGGGCGAACCCCAGAACTCGAGCGCCCGTGCCAGACGCCGCCGTAATCGATCCTCATTCAGATCCTCCGAAGTTCCCGACAACAGGTCCTGCACCCGAAACAGGTTCATCTCGTCCGCGTTGGTGCCACACAGCAGGTCGACGTCGCAAGAACTCCCACTCCGCAACGATTCGACGGGGTGCTCGGAGATCGTGACCCCGTCGATCGTCGGACAGAACGCCAGCGCAGTGTCGCCGACGGACTGACGTGACACGGTGTGTACCGCCTGGCGAAGCGCTGCGGCCGAAACCCCCTGGAGGCGATCGAGGAGTCGGTGACCGCTGCGGCCTGCGCCGCGGTCCAACGGGCCGGGCCCCAGTCCGAGCGAGTCGAGAACCGCCTCGGCCACCTTGGTTCCCGAGGCCGCCGACTGCACGTGTCCCGCGGCCCCGGACTGCGCGATGACCCGCCGAAACAGGCCACGGGACCCGGGTGAGGCCAGGTGCACGGCGGCGCTCATCGCCCCCGCACTCTCGCCGAACAGCGTCACCCGATCCGGGTCTCCGCCGAAGGCCGCGATGTTGTCGCGAACCCAGGCCAACGCGAGCGTCTGGTCCTGCAGCCCGAGGTTGGCGGTGCCGACCAGCTCATCGTCGAACTCGCCGAGGTGCAGGAAGCCGAGCGCGCCGAGCCGGTAGTTGATCGACACCACCACGACCCCGCGTTGCGCGAGGCGGGTGCCGTCGTAGTACGGCTGGCTGCCCGATCCCGAGGTGAAGCTGCCGCCGTGGATCCACACCATCACCGCCTGCCGTGCCGACACGTCGGGGGTCCAGATGTTGAGCGACAGGCAGTCCTCGTCCTCGGGCTCCGGGGCCGCGGTGAGCAGCGAGGGCGGTTGAATCGCACGCGGGCCGGCGACGGTCGCGTCGTAGACCGAGTGCCAGGCCGCGGTGGGTTCGGGCGGACGAAACCGCCGCGTGCCGACCGGGGCCTCGGCGTAGCGAATTCCGCGAAAGACGCTGATCCGATCGGCCCCGACCGTGCGGGTCCCGCGGACGGGCCCGAGCGGCGTCTCGACCGTGTGCGTCTCGGCGATCACCGTCGGCGTCTCATCCCTTCGGCACCGAGATCGAATCGAGGTCGATCCGTACGGGCCCATTCGTCGCCGGGACGGCGGGGGCCGTCGCGGCGTCGGCCATGTTCTCCATCGGACCCGGCGCAGCGACGGTCTTCCAGTCGACATCCGCCGGTGCGGCCGGGATCTCGGCGAGGATTCCCGACAGGTCTCCGAAGTCGAAGTCCTCGCCGCCACACCCCGCCTTTTCCTGGAGGTTCTCGGGGAAGTTGGCGGTGGTTTCGTTGTCCTCGAAGCAGTTTCCGAACAACGTCGAGGCGAAGTTCACCGGGATGTACACGAGGTCGAATCGATTGTCCGACAGACGATTGGCGCGCACGACGTTGCCTTCGGGTTTGAATCCGTCGGGCATGTCGGTCACCACCACGCCGCCGACCTGATGGCCGCGGATCAGGTTGCGTTCGGCCACGTTGTTCGACACGCCACCGAACACGATGCCCGTTCCGTAGGCGATGGCGAACGACTCGTTGCTGGGGGCCTCCGCCGAGTTGTTGTTCTCGATGAGGTTCCCCACGATCGTGGTGCCAGCGTTCGGGGCCAGCTTCTCGCCGTTCAGCGAATTCGGGACGATGCCCGAACGGTTGTTGCGAAACACCGAGTTCACGATGGTCACGCCGGTGGAGTTCGTGCCCGAGTAGCCCAACATGTTGTACTCGCCCACGCTGTCGGTGATGACTGAGTTACAGGGGTTGCACTGGCCCACGTAGAACGCCGAATCGGGGTGGCCCGAACCGTAGCTGTGGTCGATCTGGCCGTCGTTGGCGTTGAACCCGTAGATGCCGTACAGGCCGTTGTTGTAGGCGGTGATGTAGCTGGCCCGCCATCCGGCGAGGATCTTGTTTCGCGAGGTGTCCTCGTTGTACTCACCGGTGAAGAACAGACCGTTCGCGGTGTGGTTTCGCACGGTGAGGTTCTCGATGGCGACGCCGTCGGAGAACACCTTGATGCCGTTGTCCCGGGTGAACTCGCCGTCGATGATGACCTCGTTGCGATCCTCGCCGCGGATCACGATGTCGGCGGTCTCCACGACGATGCCCACTCCTTCGGGGGTGTAGACCCCGGGGGCGATCAACACCAGGTCGCCGGGCTTGGTGGCGTCGACCGCGGCCTGGATCGTGTCGTAGTCGGCGGGAACCCGCAGGACGGTGCCGGCCGCCTCGGCGGTGGTCACCGTCGAGGCATCGGAATCCTGCGCGTCGTCGGAGCCTCCGCAGGCCGTGGCGGCGATCAGCGCCGCGACCGAGACGGCTGCGGCGGACAGTGTTCTGAACCGGTTTCGTGACGTGACCGACATCGTCGGCCCTCCTCTCAGGCGACGACGCGGATGACGCCGTTTTGGCCGTTGCGCGGGGTGCCGTGCAACGAGCAGAAATACGGGAATTCGCCGGGCTTTTCGAAGGTGACGGCGTGGGTCGAGCCGGCGCTGAACTGCCCGTGATCGACCCCGGCGAACGCCCCTTCGGGCTCGGCGATGATGTTGTGGTCGTTGCGGCCGTTGTTCGTCCAGCGGACCTCGGTGCCGGCCGACACCACCACCCAGCGTGGCTCGAAGGAGTTGTCGACCACGCTGATCTCGACCACGGCCTGGTCGGTGTGCTGTTCGAAATCCTCGTCGGGAATCGTCGGCAGATCGGTCTCGGGAACCACGGTCGATCCGGTCGATCCGCCCGATCCGCCCTGGTCGGAGTCGCTCTGGTCGGAGTCGTTCTGGTCGGAGTCGTTCGAACACGAAGTCGTGCCGAGCGCCCCCAGGCCGACGCCGGCGAACGCGATGGCCCAGGTCGATGCCGCAGATCGGAGCAACCGGCGGCGCGAAATCACGGGACGAGTCATCGCCCGCGAGTGTATCGACGCGTCAGCGTTCGAGCGTCTGAGCCTCGATGACACCCACTTCGGCGGTCGCATCGGCCTCGGCGGTCGCATCGGCTTCCGCACCGGTCCGCACCCTCGCTTCGCCGACGCTGCCGTCCGCGCCGCGCTCGACGACCACGGCAGAGCCGATGTCGACCGGAACCTCCGCGGCGACGATCGTCGTCGGGGCCGTCGACGTCGTCGGAGCCGTCGAGGTGATCGACGTCATCGTGGAGGCCGAGGACGCGGGGAGCCCGTCGTTGCCGCTGATCAGGATCAGGCTGCCGGCGGCGATCGCGGCGACGAGGACTCCGGCGGCCGGAATCAACACCCGCCGATTCAGCAGTCGGTGGCGCCACGACGCCAACTCCTCCGGAGCCGCGATGAGCGCCTCGAGACGTACCCGCACGTCGTGTCGGTCGCGCTGCAACGCGCGCCCCAACACGTCGAGGTCCTCGGTGCGCAAGACGAGGTTCGAGCCGGCGGCCTGCCCGCGCATGGAATAGACCATGGCCAGATACCGGGTGAGCAACTCGTCGTGGCTGGGCGCTTCGAGATCGATCCGCTCGGTGCGGCCGACCACGAAGAGGTGCCGGGTGTCGGTGTCGAGCACCAGGCGAGAACGGGCCGGGACGATGTCGGTGGTTTCGAGCGCGTAGAGCGACGCGAGCGCGGCCGCGTCCTCGTCGGTGACCGTTCGTATGCCCGACTCAAAGGCCGCCAGCATCGCCGGGGTGAAGCGACCGTCGGAATTCGCCGCGACCTCTTCGACCGTCTTGCCCGCTGCGGCCCGAGCCTTGCTGAGCAGCGAGGCCAGGCGCGCCGGAGGCACCAACGACGCTGCGGTGATCCCACCACCACCCGGATGCTCGTCCACATCGAATTTCATGACCACGGCCTTCCTTCGTTACGTCCGTCGGCAACCTGCATCGGCCTCCGCTGTATCGGCGCGGGACCACGGTGACACAAACAAATTCTTCGCCGACCTAACCTGACCCCTGTGGATGACCCGCTTATGACCGAACCCGAAAGTGCCCTGCCCTCGGTTCGCGCTCGCGCCATCGCCTTTGCGTCGGTGTTGTTGTGCGGGTTGCTCGGCGGCGCGGTCGGCGTGTGGTTCATGGACACCCAGTGCAGCGACGAGTGCACCGTGCCCACCGGCATCGCCATGTGGGTCGGGACCGTGATCCTGGCCCTCGGCGCGGCCGTGGTCGCCGTGTTGAGCCTGCGCACCCTCGCCGAATGGAAAAGTCAGGGTGCCGCCGCCGAGGCCCTCCGCAGGTAGGACCGCCGCAGGTAGGACCGCCGCACCAATAGGGTCCCAGCATGGCTCATTTCGACCCCGACCAACCCAACCCCACGCTCGACCTGCCCGCCGACCCACGGGAATTGGCGACGATCGCGTTGCGGATCGCGTCGAGCGCCGCCGATCTTGTACGCGAGCGGCGGGCTCAGGGGTTCGGAATCGAGACGAAGTCGACCGCCACCGACATGGTCACCGACGTCGACCGGGCCTCGGATCGGCTCATCCGGGAGTTGATCGGCCAGGAGCGTCCCGATGACGGGATCATCACCGAGGAAGACGCGACCATCGTGGGCACCAGCGGTGTCACCTGGGTCGCCGATCCCATCGACGGCACCACCAACTTCGTCTACGGCATGCGGCCCTACCTCGTTTCCATCGGGGCCGTCGTCGATGGGGTCTCGGTCGCGGCCGCCGTCGTCGAGATCTCCGGCGACACGCGCTTTCATGCAGCGCTCGGGTCGGGGTCCTATCGCGACGGCGCCCGATTGAGGGTGCCCGAAGCGCCGACGCTCGACCGGGCACTCGTGGCCACCGGATTCGGGTATGCACCCGAACGCCGCAAACGACAGGCGCGCGTGGTCGCCGGCATCATCGATCACGTCCGAGACATCCGCCGCCTGGGCGCGGCGGCCTACGACCTGTGCGCCGTCGCCATGGGACACGTCGACGGCTACTACGAACACGGACTCGGAGCGTGGGACCTCGCCGCCGGCCGGCTCATCGCCACCGAGGCCGGCGCCGCGGTCGAGGCCATCGCCGGGGGTCCGGCCGAGCCCCACGAGGGAGTCATCGCCGCGCACCCCGACCTGATCGGCCCCTTGCGCTCGCTCATCGTCGAACACGGCGCACTCGAGGTCCTCGATTGAGTCGGCCGTCGCCGAACCAACGCCGCGTGGCGCCGTTTTGCTCGCGGCGCATGAGAGACTGGCCGGGTGGGTACGCGCATTTTGACCGTTGAGGATGACGAGCGGATTCGGACGTCGGTGAAACTGGCCCTCGAAGATGAAGGGTGGGAAGTCGCGGAGGCCACCAACGGCGAGGATGCCATCGCCCAGTTCTCCCATCACCCGGCCGATGTGGTGCTCATCGACATCATGTTGCCCGGTATCGACGGGTTCGATGTGTGTCGGGCGATCCGGCGTGTCAGCGACGTTCCTATCGTGATGGTCACCGCCCGAGCCGACACCCACGACGTCGTGGCCGGCCTCGAGGCGGGGGCCGACGATTACCTCACCAAACCGTTCGTCCCCAAAGAACTCTCGGCGCGTATCCGAGCACTGTTGCGCCGGGCCCGTGCGGCCGACACCGGCGTGACGCGCATGAGGTTCGCCGACATCGAGATCGTGCCTCAGGAGGGCCTCGTCACCAAGGACGGCGAACAGGTCCACCTCACCAAGACCGAGTTTCGGCTCCTGGTCGAACTCGCAGCCAACGCCGGTCGGGTGTTCAGCCGTGAGGCGCTGCTCGAAAAGGTGTGGGGTCACGACTACTTTGGCGACGGCCGCCTCGTCGATGTTCACATCCGGCGCCTCCGCACCAAGATCGAGGCCGACCCCGCATCGCCGCGTTACGTCGTGACCGTGCGCGGACTCGGCTACAAACTCCAGCCGTGAGCGAGTCGGCCCCGATCCCTGAGGAGTCGCTGCGCGGCCCGCTTCGCCAGCTCGGGCTTCGCACGCGCCTGATCTTCACCTTCGCACTCGGCTCGCTCGTGATCGCCGCGCTCGTCGCCGGGGCATCGGTCGCGGTGAGCCGATCGAACCTGCTCGACCAACGCGAGAAGACCAGCCAGGACCGCGCGCTGGTCAACGCCGCGACCCTGTCGGACCAGTTGTCCTCCCCCGACGTCGATGCGCAGACCCTGTTCGGATCGGTGTCGGTGGCCGGCAAGCCCTCCGCCATCGTGCGAGACTCCGCCGACCCCGCCGGATACCGGTCCGTGAGCCTCGACCCCCGATACGGCGTCTCGGCGCTGCCGACCTCGCTTCGCGACCGCGTGATCGTCGATCGCGAGGGTTCGATGATGCGCTATCGGCGAGACGGCGAGTTGCTGTTGGCCGTCGGGGTCCCCACCGCGAACGGCGGCGGCTACTTCGAGATCAGTCAGCTCGACGACATCGCCCGCTCGATCAGCAGCCTCAGCTACCGCCTCGTGCTCGCGTGCGGGGCTGCGGGCGTGTTGGGCTCGGTGCTGGGGGTGTGGGCCAGTCGACGGGTGCTGCGACCGCTCGCGGATGTCAGTGAGGTCGCCGAGGCGATCTCACTCGGAAAGCTCGATGCCCGCCTCGTCGACACCGACTGGACCCACGACACCGACCTCGCACCGCTCGTCGCCTCGTTCAACTCGATGGTCGCCGCCATGCAGACCCGCATCGAGCGCGACGCCCGCTTCGCGTCCGACGTCAGCCACGAGCTGCGGTCTCCCCTCACGACCTTCAACGCCTCGCTCGAGGTGCTGTCCAACGCCCGCGACGAGATGCCCGAACGCGCCCAGATGGCCCTCGATCTGTTGTCGAGCGACATGGAGCGCTTCACCCAACTCGTCGAGGACCTGCTCGAGATCAGCCGATTCGATGCCGGTGCCGTGCGCCTCGAACTCGACGAGGTGCTGATCGTCGAGACCGTGAGGATCGCGACTCGAACCTTCTCGCGCGACCCGGTTCCGATCGAGGCGCAACCCGGCCTTGAGGACTTGGTCATCATGTGCGACAAGCGGCGCCTGATCCGGGTACTCGCCAACTTCTTGGACAACGCCCGAAAGTACGCCGGTGGCGCAACCCGGGTGACCGTCGAGCGGGTCGATCCGGTCGACGACGACCCCGAGTCGATCTCCATGGTCCGAATCGCCGTCGAGGACGAGGGGCCGGGGGTGACCGAATCCGAACAGGAGCGGATCTTCGACCGGTTCAACCGCGGCGGCCAGGGCGGCAGTCGCGGCACCGACCTCGGCGTCGGCCTCGGTTTGGCCCTCGCCGCCGAACACGCACGACTTCACGGGGGATCGGTCTGGGTCGAGGATCGTCACGACGACATCACGGGGGCGAGATTCGTCGTCGAGTTGCCCCTCGTCGAGCCGATCGACGACCCCGAGGAACCCTCGCTCGATGAGGCGGTGATCGCATCGTGAGCCCGCAGCGTCCTCCCCTCCGATCGGCGGTTGCGAGGCGTGCCGCGTCGGTGGCCGCGCCGGTGCTCGTGGCGCTGCTCGCCGCCGGCTGTGCCATGCCCGTCGACCGCGAACCTCGCGCACTGTCGGCCACCACCACGACGGCCTCGCCGTCGACCACCCCCACCTCCGAGTCCGGCAACGGCATCGCGTTTCTGTACTTCCTGACCAACGGACGCCTCGACGCGATCTCGACAGAAACCTCGAGCGTGCGTCCGGTCGACGTCCTCGCGTTGTTGTTCGACGGAGTCCCCGCCGGCACCCACAGCGACCTCACCACCCAGATCCCCGCCGGCGCCAGAGTCCTCGACGCCTCGCTCGCGGCGGGGACACTCACCGTGAACATCAGCGAGGACTTCAACAACATGGTCGGCTCCGGACGCACCCAGGGCATCGCCCAGATCGTGCTCACCGCGACCGGGCTCAGCGGCGTGCGCCGGGTGACGTTTCAGGTGGAGGGCGTCACCACGCTGGTGTACTCCCCGCTCGTCGGCGACACCGAGACGGTCGATGAATGCGACTTCGTCTCCCTGTTGCCCGATCCGGCGTCGCTGCCCGACCGCGAGGACGCCACCCGATCCCAACGCGAGCTCATCGACCGGATCGAACAGGCGAGCGACGGCTGCGACGACGGGTAGATTCACGCCATGGCCGTCGTGTTGTCCATCGATGCAGGTACCACCGGGGTGCGATCCGTCGCCGTCGACGAGCGCGGCGCGGTGACCAACTGGCACTACCGAGAGTTCACCCAGCACTTTCCTCGTCCCGGGTGGGTTGAACACGATGCCGCCGAAATCTGGTCGGCGATCGAGGCGACGATGACCGACCTGGTCGCCGAACTCGACGAACCGATCGCCGCGATCGGCATCACCGACCAACGCGAAACGATCGTCGCCTGGGATCGGCGCACGGGGGCACCGCTGAGCCGGGCGATCGTGTGGCAGGACCGCCGGGGAGCCGCCCGTTGCGAGGAACTCGCCGAACTCGGCCACCTCGACCTGGTGCGATCGACCACCGGGCTGGTGCTCGATCCGTACTTCTCGGCGACCAAGATCGAGTGGTTGATTCGAACCGGCGGCGTCGAGGTGACCGCGGACACCGCCTTCGGAACGATCGATTCATGGATCCTCTGGAACCTCACCGGCGGCCGCGCCGACCGCGGGGCGGTGCATGCCACCGACACCTCCAACGCGAGCCGCACGATGCTGTTCGACATCGCCTCCGGAGCCTGGTCCCCGGAACTGTGCGACCTGTTCGGCGTGCCCATGGTGTCGCTGCCCGACGTCATGGCCTCCGCCGGACGCTTCGGCGTCACCGGAACCGACTTGCCAGTCGAAGCCGGCATCCCCATCTCCGGAATCGCCGGCGACCAACAGGCCGCGCTGTTCGGCCAGGCGTGCGTACGCCCCGGGATGACCAAGAACACCTACGGCACCGGCTCGTTCGTGCTCATGAACGTCGGCGACACACTCCCCACCCCCGCCGATGGCCTCCTCACGACCGTGGCGTGGACCCTGCCCGGACGACTGCTCGGAAACGAGGGCCCGGAATTGGTGACCCATTACGCGCTCGAGGGCGCGATCTTCGCCACCGGCGCAGCGGTTCAGTGGCTGCGCGACGGCTTGCAGATCATCGACTCGGCCGCACAGGCGGGTCCGATCGCCGAGTCGGTCCCCGACACCGGCGGAGTCGTCGTCGTCCCGGCGTTCACCGGTCTGGGTGCGCCCTACTGGGACCCGTATGCCCGCGGAACCATCGTCGGGCTCACCAGAGGGTCGACCCGTGCTCATCTGGTGCGCGCCGTCGTCGAGTCGATGGCCTATCAGACCCGCGACGTCGTCGAGGCGATGGCCTCGGCCAGTGGTCGCTCGATCAGCGAGCTCCGCGTCGACGGCGGGGCGTCGCAGATGAACCTGCTGTTGCAACTCGTCGCCGATCAACTCGGCGTCGAGGTTCGACGCCCGGTGGTGAAGGAGACGACCGCACTCGGCGCCGCATACCTCGCCGGCCTGGCCGAAGGGGTCTGGGCGACGGTCGATGACCTCGACGGGGCGTGGATCGAAGATGCCCGAGTCGGCCCCGGCGACGGACGCACCGAGGCCGACGAGCGTTACCGAATGTGGACGCGGGCGGTCGAGCGGTCGCGAGATTGGGCCGACGCCGACGAATCGGATTAGGCGTCGGCTGAGGGCACCGTCGCTGAGGGCACTGTCGCTGAGGGCACAGTCGCTGAGGGCAATGCGGCGAGCCGCGTGCGGGCGAGCGAGCTGAGCCGCTCGAGAAGCGAACGTTCGACCTCGCGCAACGGTAGGTCGCGGCGCGACAGCAACAGTTCAAGTCCGTCGGGCCCGTGATCGACCGACTCCCCGAGCGAGGCGCAGGCGAGTTCGCCGATCACCACCCCGCCCCCCGTCGCAGCCCGCGGTGAGACGCCGGACGGCTCGGTATCCGCACCGGAGGCAGCGCCGAACGCGAACGCCGCCATCCACTCGGCCGACGGGAGGTCATCGCCAACGCTCGAGACGACTGCCGGAGGCCGGGCCATCGACACCGCCGCGACCCAGTCGGCCCCGAACAGCGCTGCGGTGCCCGACACGACCTCATCGATGAGCTCCTCGCGATCGGTGGCGGAGGCGATTGCGGCGGCGAGATCGAGTGCCTCGACCGCGCGGTCGCCCAGCACCGCACGGGCGGGCCGAACATGTTCGACGTCGACGCCGTCGACCTGGCCGATCTCTTTGATGAGCAAGTCGACGTGCTGTGGGTCTTCGATGTCGATCGTCAACTCATCGACCGCCCGACCAGCGCCGCGCTCGAGGATGTCGATACCGACCACATCGGCGCGGACCGAGCCGATGCGACTCGCGACCGCGCCGAGTGCGCCCGGGCGATCAGGAAGCCAAACACGAACAACGAATAACGGCATGCCTGCAGGTTATCGAGGCGGCATGAACGCACTGTGTAGCGCCATTACGGGCGTGTGAACTCCGCCGCCGACTGTCTTGACCGCCCGGTCAAGACTGGTAGCTTGTCCGCTCATGAGCGACGACACCGACGGAGGCGCCGACGGAGGCGCCACGCCAACACGTCGGCTCACCCCGCGGGGTTCTCAGCGGCGCAGCCAACTGATCGAATTCGCCACTCGCAAGTTCGCATCCGACGGCTACCACCCGACGTCGGTAGCCGACATCGTCGACGGGATCGGCGTCGGCAAGGGCGTGTTCTACTGGTACTTCGAGTCCAAGGAGATGCTCCTCGAGCAGATCCTGCGCGACGCTCAGCGAGGACTGCGCCAGCGCCAACGAGAGGCCGCCAGCGCCGCACCGGACCCCATCGAGAAGCTCGAGTTCGGCATTCGGGCGGCCGTTCGATGGACCGCCGAGCACGAGGACCTGGCAAAGCTCGTCGAGTTCGCCCAAACCGACGAACGGTTTGAACCGCTCGTTCGCCGGGGGCGCGCTGCGCTCGTCGGCGACACCGTTCCCCTCGTCCGAAAGGCGATGAAGCAGGGGGTCATCCCCGACGGCGACGCCGAAATGCTCTCCTATGCGATCTTCGGCGTCGCCTCAAGCCTCAGCGCGGCGCTGCTGCCGCGCGAGGGCGTCGACCCCGACCACATCGCCGATGCGGTTGTCGAGTTCTGCCTTCGGGGAATCGGTGCCCGGCCGGACGGCTAACCGAGCCTGGTGAGTCCGCGACGAAGGTTGCGGATCGCCTGGGCGGTTCGCTGTTCGTTCTCGATGAGGGCGAAGCGGACGTGGCCATCGCCATCCGGGCCGAATCCGACGCCGGGCGAGACCGCCACCTGACCCTCACGCACGAGGAGCTTCGCGAACTCGATCGAACCGAGATCTCGATAGGCCTCCGGAATCGGCGCCCACGCGAACATGGTTCCGCGAGGCGGCTCCATCTCCCACCCGATCCGGTTGAGACCGTCGCAGAGCGCGTCGCGACGGCTCTGGTAGATGGCCGTTTGCTCGGCGGGGAAATCGGGGGCCTCGTTGATCGCCACCGTAGCGGCGATCTGGATGGGCTGAAACGTGCCGTAGTCGAGGTAGCTCTTGAGCTTCTGCAGCGCTGAGACGACCTCAGCGTTGCCCAGCATGAAGGCGACACGCCACCCGGCCATCGAGAACGACTTCGTCATCGAATAGAACTCGACGCAGCACTCGAGCGCCCCCTCGGCCTGCAGGATCGACGGGGGCTGGTAACCGTCGAACCCGAGGTCTGCATACGCGTTGTCGTGCACGATGACCACGTCGTTTTCGCGGGCGAAGTCGACGACGCGTTGAAAGAAGTCGAGGTCGACACAGGTCGTCGTCGGGTTGTGCGGGAAGGACAACACGATGACCCGGGGCTTCGGAAAGCTGTACTTCCAGGTATCGACCATCGCATCGAAGAACTGCTCGGCACCGTTGATCATCGGCAACTCGCGCACGTCGGCGCCGGCGAGCAGCGGACCGTAGATGTGGATCGGGTAACTCGGCGACGGCACCAGCGCCGCGTCGCCGGGGCCGAGCAGGGTCCACATCAGGTGGCTGAAGCCTTCCTTCGCCCCGATGGTGTTGATCACATGGCGATCGGGGTCGAGTTCGACCCCGAAACGACGCAGGTAGTACCCGGCGATCGCCTCTCGGAGCTTGGGCAGGCCGCGGCTCGAGGAATACCGATGGTTCCGGCTGTTCTGCGCCGCCTCGACCAGCTTGTCGACCGCGACGTCGGGCGACGCGAGGTCCGGATTCCCGAACCCCAGATCGATGATGTCTTTCCCGGCGCGCCGCTCTTCGATCTTGAGCGAGTCGATGATGGTGAACACATACGGCGGGAAATTGGTGATGCGCCGAAACTCCATAGGCCTGCGATCCTACCGCCCCTCCCCCATGGCCTCGACCCATATATCCCAACCGGGCCGCGCCGGTGCGAAATCGGTCAGTGGTGAGCGGGGCTGAGGCGTGGATCGATCACGAGTGCCCGGCTCTCGCCGAGGCCTCCGGCCCAGTCGGCCACGGCCGGATCGTCGGTCAACATGATGATCTGGATGACGTCGCCCATCCGCTCGAGGCGCGTGTACACCTCGCTGATCTGATGCATCGGCCACTGTGCGAAGGCGTCGTCGATCACGATCGGCACCGACCCCACGAACGACACCGACCGCTGCTGGGCCAGCCGAGCGAGGATGTACCACTCGAGGGTCTCCGATGCCGAATCGTCATCGGATCCGGCCCCTCCCACCGCATGGGCGATCTGCGGGGTCTCGCGAAGCGCCGACTCCAAGCGCTGCAACTCGTCGTGAGCACCTGCTCGCTGCTCGAGCACCGCGGCCACGCGCTGCTCGCGTTCGGACAATGAGAAGCTCACATCGTTGGTGCGTTGAGCGAGGCGCTCGCGACGTTCGACCGCCTGTGCGTAGGCCTGGGCGGCGCCGCGATGGGCCTGGGCTCGCGCCTGGGCCGCGCCGAGGCGGCGCTTGGCAGCGATGACCACGGGGTCGTCATCGGTGGGGCCATCGAGCAACGGATCGTTGGGCACCGGCTCGTTGGGCACCGGCTCGGTGGGCAACGGCTCGGCGCCGTCCGCGAACGAGTCGCTGAACGAATCACCAAACGAGTCGCCAAAGGTTCCCACGACTCCGAAGCCCTCGTCCCCGCCGCCGGCCGACTCGCCGACATCGAGGCCGGTGGGATCGCCGAACCCGGTGGGGACATCGAGGTCGGTGGGATCGCCGAACCCGGTGGGGACATCGAGGCCGGTCGGGGCATCGAGGTCTGGCGCAGCGTCGAACCCGGTCGCAACGCCGAGGTCGGCCGTATCGGGGATCTCATGGTCCACAGCAACGCTCGGAGCCTCACCGGAGTCGCTCGGATCACCCGAGTCGACCCGAGCGAGCAACGATTCGTACCGGGCCCCCATCTCCTCGATCTCGGCTTCGAGGCTCACGCGCTCGTCGGCGAGTTCGCCGATCCGGTCGTTCAACCCAGCCATAGCGTCGAGCCACCCTGCGGCGATCGCACCCATCTGCTCGGCGGCAAGATCGGAGTCTGGGAGTTCGGCGCCGGTGGTTGTCAGGGCCCACCGCAGATTCTCCGTCGCGGTCGCCAACTCCTCCGAGTCCGCCGAGGCTGTCGAATCGGCTGTCGAGGCTGCCGAATCGGCTGAACTCGACTCCACACCGGGCGCATCCCCGTCGGCGCCGGCAGGCGCACCGGAACCGGCACCGGCATCGGCATCGGACGCAATCGCCTTGCGTTCGGCGATGAGTTCCGAGCGTCGTGCCAGTAGCCCATCGACCAGCGCGGCGTCCGAATGATCAAGCTGTTGCGCACCGAGGAGCGTGGCGGTGTCCTCGATCAGACGTTGGCGGCGTTGCCCCCGGTGCTGTCGGGATTCGAGTGCAGCGTCACGACGAGCGTTGTCCTGTTCCGCCTCGGCGATTGCGTTGTCGATCTCAACGAGACGAGCGCGGGCGGCGGCGACAATTCGTTGGCCGGCGTCATCCCCCGGCGAGGACGCGGACGTCAGCGCGTTCGAGGAGACACCCATCACGTAGGCGCTCCAGCTCGCGAATCCGAGTTCCTCGAGCAGCTTCGCCTCGGTTTCGCGCAGCGCCTCAAGTTGTCGACGGTGCTTCGTCGCGCCGATCCGAGGGGACTTGCCATCGAGTTCGAAGATCTGGTCGTGAGTCCGTTCGAGTTCGGCGACCAATTTCTCCGACGCGCGGTGTTCCTGCACGGAGGCTTCGGCGAGCGAAACCGCTTCCTCCGCGACGTCACGGTCGGCACGCAGATGGCCCAGATCGACCGGAGGCTTCAGCGCGACGTCATCGTCGTCGAACGCCTCCGAGATCTCCTGCCACCGATCCAAGATCGACTCGATCGCCGAGAACTCCTCGTCGACCGCAAGAAGCTCCGGCTGCCCCGCCGCTGTTCCGGCTTGGTCGGGCGCTTCACCCACCAGGCCCGCTCCGGCGCCAGCATCGTCGGCCGACCCGGTCGCCTCGTCATCGGCTTCTGCAAGGTGCAACAGCGGGATCAACGCGTCGTAGGCCACCTGCACGGGCTCGGGATCGAGCGCTCGCAACGCCCGGAGTTGCTGGCGCAGGTCGTTGGACCGCTCGATCGACTCCGAGAGACGCAACTCAAGTTGCTCGAGTTGCACCAGCGGCGATTCCTCCTGCGGCTGAACCGCCGGTTGCTCCACGGGCGCGACGAACTCCACGGGCGGTGCCGGATCGGGTGCCGGTGCCGGATCGGGTGCCGGTGCCGGATCGGGTGCCGGTGCCGGATCGGGTGCCGGTGCCGGATCGTGTGGGGTCGAGTGCTGGTCCGACGCTGCCGCCACCCGGGGGTCGCCCGCAGCTGCCCGCGTCGCGCTGAGCGCGGCCGCGCGGGCGGCAGCCACCGCGTCGAGCGCGGCGATCAGCTCGGATTCGGCATCGGGATCGAGTGCGGCCTCTGTGGCCCGCAACTCGCGCTCAAGTCGTTCATGTTCGCCCGCCAACTCTTCGAGCTTCGAGCGGTACTTGCTGACCGCAGAGATGACCGCCTCGTACTCACGCTCCGCCTCCTCCGCCGCGATCCGAGCGCGTTCGAGTGCCACATCGTCGAGATGTTCCGCACCAAAGTCCGGTCCGCTGCCGACCGCCGTCGGCAGGTCCATGGCACGCACGACCACGTCGAGGTCGGTTTCGAGTTCGAGCAGCTCCAGGCTCTCGCGGTTGAGGTCGAGCAGCACACCGTGCACCTCGATCGTGCCCCGTCCGCCCGGGTCCGATCCTTGTGGGATTGCCTCGACACAGTTGATCAGGCGCTCACGCATGTGCGCGGGGAGACCCCCCACCACCGTGATCAACGGATGGAAGTCGACGGAGAATCCACCTGATTCATCTTCGAAACGCACGAGTCTCATCGATGGGTCCTATCGGCGCGCGAGGCCACAAACTAAGAGAAGTCCCACAAGATTCTCCCGCACCCCCTCGAGTCGTTGCACGACCGAGCCGACGACAACAGCTTCTGCGGCCGCCCGGCCGAGACCGTTTCGAGGCCGGATCCGAGCAGAAGCGGCATCCGGGCCGGGGGACGTTACTCGACGTCGATTCGACGCACCCTGGGTCGGCGGCTCGCCGATTCCTCGGTCGTGTGCCTTCCACGGGCCGAGGCGCCGGCCGCGCCTGCCGGGTCTGCGGGGTTTGCGGCGTGGGTCGACCCGGCCGCCTGAACAAGGCGGGTCAGCATCTCCGACGTTCCGGACAACAGATCGGTCACGCCACCCGCCACCGAGGCCAACTTCTCGCGGTCGGCGACGACCTCCTCGATCACGTTCAAGAAGACGCGGGCGGCGGCGATCATCTCATTCGCCGCCACCTGCAGGTGTTCCATCCCGTCGGAGACGGTCGCGTCCGGGCCTCGGTTTGACTCCGGTTCCTCTGAGTCCTGATCCATCGGGTCCATCGGGTCCATCATGCCAACGAGTGAACGACTCGCGCTGCCGGCGCCCACATCAACGACCTATTCGAACACGATCGTGAATCGGCCTTCGGACAGCGTCGCCCGCACGATGTCACGACGCCGAAGCGACTCCGGCAGCAGAATCGAGCGTCGATAGGGGCCCACACGGACGAACACCTCCGCGGCGCTGCGGCTCACCTGCAGGTTGTCCTTGGTCGCGAACGGGAGGTCGAGATGCACTCGGAAGGTCTCCCCCTCGCGGTCGATCCGTACGGCATCGCCGTCGATCAGCACCTCCGCCGCAGCCACCTCGCGATACAGGTGCGTTCCGAGCGCGGTGAGCGCCTCGACGCCGACCACCTCGCGATCGGCCAGCGGGGCACGCAACACCGGTAGCGGCGCAAACCCCTCCGAGATCTCCTCGAGGTGATGGGACTGCGAACGTTTCCACTCGTCGAACCACGGGTCGGTC
Source organism: Microthrixaceae bacterium (assembly GCA_023957975.1). Classification (NCBI taxonomy): domain Bacteria; kingdom Bacillati; phylum Actinomycetota; class Acidimicrobiia; order Acidimicrobiales; family Microthrixaceae; species Microthrixaceae bacterium. The sequence continues at coordinate 396,597 of JAMLGM010000003.1, forward strand.
ACCTCGTCGGGCAGGATGCGATTCGCGATCACCGCGTCGGTTCGATAGCCGAACAACGACAGATAGGTGAAGGTTCGACGGGCCTCGGCGACCACCATCTTTTCCGGGGTCACGACGAGGCGAGCGGTCGATCGCGAGCCATCGCGCAGCAGCGTTCGGACCGCTTCCAGCTCACGGTACATCCGCTCGACCGCACCAAAGACGTGATCGCCGGCGACAGGAATACTCGCCAGGCGCTGCACGACCGGCCCCACCGTCGCGGTGAGGCGCCGACCGAGTGGAAACGCTCGGTCCATGTACCAACTCAACACGTCGGGCAACGAGAGAAACCTGATCGTTTCGGCCGTGGGCGCGCAATCGACGATCAGCACGTCGACCTCGCCGCTGCGGTCGAAGGTCACGATGTCGGTGAGCGCGAAAATCTCCTCGAGTCCCGGGATGATCGACAATTCCTCGGCCTCGATCTCATCGACTCCCGCCCAGCGCAACACGTCGCGCAAATAGCTGCGAATCTCGCCCCAGTTCTCCTCCATCCGGGTCATCGCGTCGAGTTCGGTCGCCTGCACGTTCGCCGCGACCTCGGTGAGCGATGAATCGAGAGCGACGCCGAAGCTGTCCGACAGCGAGTGGGCCGGGTCCGTCGACATCACCGTGACCCTCGCACCATCTGCCGCGCAGGCCAACGCGGTCGCCGCCGCGATGGTCGTCTTGCCCACGCCGCCCTTGCCGGTGAACAGGATCGTCCTCATCGCACCGAACCCCCCGTCGAGGCGCGCCGCGGCGCGAACATGCCGTACATCGCACCCCAGAGCCCGAGAAAGGACAGGCCGAGCATCGGCACGAGCACTCCGAACGCGATCGAGGTCTCAAAGCGAATCGCCGCACACACGCAGCTGACGACAATCTGCATCAGCAGCGCCCCCCAAAGGTGTGCCCGCGTCGATTTCGGGGCGCTTTCGGACAGGAACCACCACCCGACCATGGTCATCTCGTCGCGACGGCTCCGTTGCGCACCCAGCCACAACGCCACGAGATGGAGTACCAAACTGATGCTGAACAGCGCGAGGGACAACAGTGCGGCGACGAGGCGAGCCTCGCGGTTGTTGACGACCGTGGCCACGACGGTGGTCAACACGAACACCCCGGTCGAGGCCCACGAGGTGAGCACGATCCAGCGACCGGTCGGGTGCTCGGCGAAGTACTCCTCCAGCGCAGCCGCGTTTGCCGAACGCCGCTGCTTGGCCAGGGCCTGGGCCTTGGCGCGTTCATCCGCGACGTTCATCGACCCGCCGCCTCCGGGGCCGAGTCGCCATCGGTCACCCCCGAGGGCTCCGCCGAGATCTCCCCTGAGATCTCCGCCGAGGATGTCGCTGGGCCACAGCCGAGCGCTTGCGCAAGCCTGGCCGCCAGCAAGTCATAGGAGAACTCCGCAACCGCACGCCGACGCGACTCGCGCGCCATCGCAGGGTCTGGGTGGTCGAGCAGGTGCGCAAGCCCGGTCGCGACGTCGACCACGTCGCGCGGGTCGTCGACCACCGACCCGGTCACCCCGTGTTCCACGGCCTCGTGACTTCCGCCGCTGCGTCCGGCGAGCTGCGGAACGCCGCAACTCGCCGCCTCGAGGAACACGATTCCGAACCCTTCTTGTTCGAGCCCGAACCAACGGTCGTGACACAGCATCGCGAACACGTCACCACACGCGTGGAACGCGGCAAGGTCCTCGTCGGGAATCCGGCCCATAAACGCCACCGGTGCGCCAAGGGATGTCGCGAGCCGCTTGAGGCGCGCCTCGTCACGTCCGGATCCGGCGATGGCCACGAGCAGATCCGGTCGGGCGGGAGCGAGCCGGGCAGCCGCTCGAATCACCATGTCGAAACCCTTGCGCGGAACCAGGCGACTGACGGCGGTCACGATTCGTGCGTCCTCCGGCAGGCCGAGACGGCGACGGGTGGTGCGACGTTCGTCATGCGAAATCGGGATGAAGCGTTCGGTATCGACCCCCGGCGGAATGACGACCGAATTCAACCGCCGACCCGCACAACGCTGCGCCTCGGCAAGCGGATACCCTCCGGCGGCGATGACCAGATCTGCTCGCCGCAGCAGCGACCCCATGAGCTGGGCGCTGCCCGGGAGACGACCGGGAACCGTGATCTCGGCGCCGTGCAGGACGTACGCGATCGGGCGCTCGATCTGGGGGGCCAGCGCGCCCAGCGGAAGCACCGGATCGAGCACGACCATCGAGGCGTCAACCTCCTGCGCGAGGCGGTTGATGCGGCGCGCCAAGCCGGGATGCGGCAGCAGCACCTTGTCCGGGGTCCGCACGATCCGAATGGGCGACACAGCATCGAACGCCTCGGATCCCGAGTACGGGGTGGTCAGCACCGTGGTGGCGGCCGGCGGGAGTCGACGCCACAACTCCCAGAGGTAGGACTGAATGCCGCCCACTTTCGGGGGGAAATCGTTGGTGACCAGCAGGTGGTTCGCTGCGCCGGATTCGTTCACGGGGCCCTCGTCGTCGCCGGTGGCGGATCGGATTCCATTGTGGTGGTTTGGTCGGTCGTCGTTCCAGATCCGGCACCGGAGGGGGAACCGATGGTGGAACCGATTCGGTCATCGAGGCGATTCAGCGCCCACGTTGCATGTTCGGACAGCATCGGGTCGGCACCGGAATCGAACTGTTCGAGGACGGAGCGGACGCTGGCGTTGTCGGCGGGGGCGCTGTTGGCGATGACGATCAGGAGGTTGCGACGCACGAGGTCGGGATTGCGGTCCGCGATGTACCAACGACCGACGCGATCCAGCAGCGCCTCGTCGTCCAGGTTCAACAGCTCCATCGCGTCCATCCATCGTCCAGGGCTCGCAATAGAGCGATGTGGTCCGGACCCAACATCATCCGACGACTCCAGGCGTCGGGCCCGCAACTCGACCGCACGGTTCGGCGGACATGCCGTCTGGCAGTCGTCGCAACCGTAGATCCGATCTCCCAGCGCGACACGGTGTTCGACCGGAAAGCTCCCGCGGGCCTGCAGCAACCAGGACAGACACCGGCCCGCATCGATGACACCATCGGCGACGATCGCTCCGGTCGGACATGCGTCGACACAGCGTCGACATGTGCCGCAATGATCGCCGACCGGCGTCGGCACCGGTGCGGTATCGGGGTTGAGCCTCGCGTTGGTCACCACCGAGCCCAACACGATCCAGCTCCCGAACCCTGGAGCCAACAGGAGCGAGTTCTTGCCGTACCACCCGATCCCACAGCGCCACGCGGCTTCACGGTCGACGATGTCATTTCGGTCGAGGACCACGACCGCCCGAGCGCCTCGGGCGCGCAACGCTTCGGCAACCCGTTCGAGGGATGCGGCGAGTTGCCCGTAATGGTCGGCCGTCGCGTACCTCGCCACCTGCGCCGCGACCTCGATCGAAGGGTCCGGGGGCGCATCATCGGTCTGGAGGTAGCTGCGAGCCCCGACGATGAGGGTCGCTGCGCCCTTCACCACGCGCGTGGCATCGGTGCTGCGCGGTGGGTTCTTGTAGGTGAAGGCCATGTCCGCGTTCAGGCCCAGGTTCCGGCGGCGCTCGAGTTGGGTTCGGGTGTGACCCCACGCCGCGGCGCGGGTCGCACCGACGAGATCGAGTCCCGCCGCTCGGCCGACCTCGAAGAGTTCGGAAAGGTCGCTGCCGTCGAGCACCACCGGTTGGGATCCGCTAGCGCGCCGGGCATCGCCGGTGCGCCGGACCCCGCCACGGCGCCTGGCCCCGCCGCTGACCTGGGGCGGCGTTGCGTGTGAGGCTTGCGAGCGTTTCGGCTCACCGCGTGAATCAGCGCCACGGGTCGCCTTGGCGGACGTGACTCCGGTCGGTCCCGCAGGTTCAGGCGGATCGCCAGTCTGAGCCACGGGTGGATCCGGCATCGCCCCGAGTCTATTGGTGTCTCTTGGTCGATTCCGAGGTGACCCGCCTCGGAGGTCAACCGGTAGCTACACCCCTGGCTGGCACGGACTCGGACAGCGTCACAGCGATTCGCACTGGTAGCGCACCTCTGGAACCAAGCCCGAGGCGGCGAGGCGGCGAAGCACCAAATGCTCCTCCATGCTCAACACCACGGCGTCGTCGGGCTCGCGCGACAGGATCAAGGCGACGACACAATCGTCGCAGGCCGACGTCGCTTGCATGATGCAGTCGTCACAGCTGATTCGCAGAGTTCTCATGGCGCCATGATCCACACAACCACCGACAGCGAGGGTTGCCGCGTTTCTAGGGTTGGCCGAGAAGGGCTTCGACCCAGACCGAGAGTGCCCATGAGGTGAGTGGTGCGCCGGCGCCGGCGGGTTTGGCGGTGTATTTGTCGATGTCGATGTTGTCGATGCGGTTCCGCAAGCTGTGTTCGGTTGGTGGTGTGGTGGCGTTGAGTGCGTGTTGGGCCATGGTGTTGCCGAGGAGGCGTCCACGTTCGTCGTGGAATTGTGCGTGTCCGTCGACGATGGCCGCGTTGAGGTGACCGCTGTGGATGCGGCGGTGGTGGAACGAGCAGATTGGTACCAGGTTGTCGAGATCGGTTGGGCCGTGGGGGTAGGGCTGGACGTGGTGGTAGTGCAGGAATCGTGTTTGGCCACATCCTGGGACTGCGCATCCGCCGTATTGGACGCGTAGCGCTTTTCGTTGGGTTGGGGTCGCGAAACGTTGTTCGGTGCCGACCTTGATGGGGACACCGCTTTGGTGCCAGAGCAGTTGCAGGGTTCCGGCTTGGGCCAACATGGCGACCACTGTTGGGGTGAGTTCGGTGCCGTTGAGCAGGGTTGCGACCGAGTCGGGTCGGAGGCGTTGGGTGACGAGGGTGTCGATGTCGACGAGGACGTTCACGCAGAACGGTTCGTTTCCTTCGCGGGTCAATCGGTCGGTTTGTGCTGAGTCGATGACCATTCGGGCGAGGTGGTACAGGATCAGGTAGTTCGACGCGATCGCGGTGCGTTCGCCCGCGGGTGCCCGGCTGTCGCGTGGGTCCTCGCTGGCAGGTTGGTCCCCGGCGGCGGTGTTGTGAGCACTGTCGCTGTCGGTGTTGTTGTGGGTTTGGGGTGTTCCGTGGCGTTGTGCGCTGCGGCGGGCGGCTTCGAAGGCTTCGTCGAGTAGGGCTCCGAGTTCGATCGGGGCTCGACCGTTGACTCTCCAGCGTCCGTGTTCGTCGGTCCAGGTCCGCCAGTAGGTTTCGTCGTCGTCGGTCACGTCGGTCGCCTCGGGGGTGGGAACCGCCGTGCCGCCTTGAGCCGAGCCGGCCGGACGCTCGTCGCCGGATGCCCTCTCGTCGTCGGGTGTCTCGTCGTCGTCGTCGGGTGTCTCGCCCTCGTCGGTGGGCTCCTGGTCGTCTGGGGTCTGGTCGTCGATGCCTGGTTTGAGTTTGCGGTACCAGCCGAACGCTCGGGCGGCTTGGGTGGTGGTGGCGGTGGTGGCGATGCCGGCGAGGGCTTGTTCGTTTTCGGGGCAGGCGACGCGTGCTGCTAGCGCGGCCATGCCGAGGGAGATGGCACCGTCGTGTGCCAAGCCCATCACGGTGGGCATGGCGTTGTCGGTGACCGATTCGGCGACTTGGGCGACCAGTTGGGCCATGTAGCGGGTCATGCCGCAGTTCACGATCAGCCAGTGGGTGACCGAACGCCAATCGCCGGCGAGGTTGTAGCGGGGATCTGAGGTCATCGTGGCGACCTTGGTGGCCAGGCGGGCGTGAGCCGCGTTGATTTCGCCGGCCAGGGTTCGCACCTCGGCTTCGAGTTCGTCGTATTCGTCGTGCCACGCGTTGATCGCGGCGATCCGCGCGACTTCGGCCGCTGTGGGCGGTCCCTCGACGTATCCGCCGGGCACGCCCTTGGCTTCAGGTGAGGTGAGAAGATCGAACATGTGTTCAGAGTATTAGGAACCAGAACACGTGTTCGAATTATTGTGTGGGTAATTTCACCTACGACAAAATCGTCAGGAACTCCGTTGAGCTCATCACGACCGCTCCCCGCTCCTGCGCGCCGGTCTGCACTCGCCGGTCGTTCGACACCACGACCGCAGGTTCCGTCCCGAGGTCGAGTTGGCGCAGAATCTCGTCGTCCGCCTCGACCGAAGCCTCGGTGAACATGACCCGCACCGGCGAGCCAAGCGCCGTGCGCACATCACGGCCGCCTTCGCCATCACCGTCGAAGACCAACACGACTCGACAACCGTGGCGAGCCTGAAGCCGGCGTGCCGAACGCTCCAACATCGAGCGCTGCTCGGTCGCGTTCAACTCCGGCCAACCCAACATCGTCACGTTGTACCCGTCGACAAACACCGTGAGGTTCGGCCGAGACAGCAGCCATCTGGTCGCCTCAGCGCTGCCAGGCGCGATCCGTGCGGGCAGCCGAGGCGCCCGCCGAACCGCACGCGCACTTCCAGCGTGCTCGCCCGTCGACCTGGAGTTGCCGGGCCCTGTCGCCCCACCAGCGGACGAACGCGCGGTCTGGGCATCTTTCAACAGTTCGGCTGGCGTCGATGCCGCGTCGCCAGGCGGCACCGCCAGCAACCGTTGAATCTCACCGAGCGCCGGCGCGAGCGCATCCCATCGCTCCCGAAGGGTCTCCACCAACAGGGCGTCGCTGCTTTGACGCGCCTGAACCGCCGACGCGACCGCGTCCGCAGCCAACGCATCGCCCTGCTGCAGCAGCACTTCGGCCTCGAGCTCCTCAACCCGTGCGCTCAACTCCTTGACCTCAGCGATGCGCTCGGCCAACCGACGCTCGGTGGCTTTCAACTCCCTGACCGCGCGCTGGCGCGCCGCTTCCGCCGCGTTCAGCGACGCCTCCGCCCCATCGAGCGCCTGCGCCATGGCGTCGACCCGCTGTAGCGCTGATCGGGCTCGCTGCTCCTCGGTGTGGCGCGAGGCCTCCGAATCAGCCAACGTCCGGCGGAGCTCTTCGACCTGTCGCCCGAGGCGCTCCGCACTTCGATCACGGTTCACCGCGGCGGCGGTTTCAGACGCGATCGCATGGTCGCGCTCGGCGATCTCGACGAGATCGCCGAACTCTTGCTCCCAGCCGTCCGGCCGCGTCAGGTAAACAACTGCGGCCCGGCCCAGCACTGCGGACTCGACTGCCCCCTCGACCCCCTCGACCCCCTCGGCCTCGACGACCTCCGCCGCGACCCGCGCTCGGAACTCCTCGTCGCCATCGATCACGCGCCGCGCCGCCACCAACGCCTTGGCGGGGATACGCCGGAAGCGAAGGAACGGAACCAACGCTCGCGGCGGATCGACCGGCGGCGTCGCGGTGCATCCCGATCGAGCCACCTCGACCGCCAGCTCAAGCGCAGGGCGAATGAGCTCCAGTTCGACGCTCACGACGACCCCCCTTCCGGCTCCCCCGCATCGGATTCAGATATCGGAGGGTGTTACCGCACCGAGCTCCACGACGTTCGCGCCCGTTGCACACCAGCGACATGACACGTCCTCGATCGTCTCCGACAACACCTCGACGTCTTCGATCTGTAGCTCACCGCCGACGCTGTAATGGTGAAATGCACGGGTCGTGCGGGTTGCCACAACGTCGAAACGAGTGAGGTTCCCGCATTGCGAACACCGGTACCGCACACCGATATCGGGAAGGCGGGGTGCCCGGGTTGTGTCTGTCGAATCCGGCGAGGTCACGCGACGAATCTACCCGAGTGCGGCGCCACGCCCCGAAATCGTTGACAAGCGAACACGCGTTCACTAGAACGGTCGTTCGATGTCGCCGATCAGCTCTCCGTCAGTGGCGGCCCCTCGCCAGATCAGCTTCGACGATCTCGGAACACCACTGAACGAGGTCACGTTCTGCATCATCGATTTCGAAACGACCGGAACGAGCTGCGACCACGACACCATCACCGAGATCGGAGCGGTGAAGGTACACGCCGGCGCCGAGGTCGCAAGGTTTCAGACCCTCGTGAACCCGGGTCGCCTGATTCCACCCCAGGTGACGGTACTCACCGGGATCGCCCAAGCGATGGTGACTACCGCACCGAGGATCGAGGCGGTGTTGCCCACACTGCTCGAGTTCATCGCCGACTCGGTCCTCGTCGCCCACAACGCCCGCTTCGACATGTCGTTTCTGCAGGCAGCACTTCGACGCAGCGGCCGCGACGAGCTCACCAACCCGGTGATCGACACGGTCCCACTGTCGAGGCGTCTGTTCGGCGACGAGGTGACGAACCATCGGCTCTCCACGCTTGCGAGACACTTCCGACTGTCGCACCGGCCAACCCACCGAGCGCTCGACGACGCACTCGCAACCGCCGAACTCCTACACATCGTCATCGATCGAGCAGCGGCACTCGGAGTTCGCGGACTCGACGATCTGCGGTCGCTCCCCAAGCTCGCCAACCATCCACAGGTCGCGAAGCTGCACCTCACCGATCGACTTCCGAGGTCGCCCGGCGTGTATCTGTTTCGCACGGAGGACGGCCGGGTGCTCTACGTCGGCAAGGCGACGAACCTACGAACCCGCGTGCGGTCGTATTTCGGATCGGACGACCGCCGCAAGATCGGCCCACTCCTGCGCGACACCCAGCGCATCGACCACAAGTCCACCTCGTCAACGCTCGAGGCCGAGGTGTTGGAGATGCGCCTCATTCACCATTTCGAACCCGCTTACAACCGCGACGGGACCCGCTGGCGCTCGTCGGTCTATGTGAAGGTCGACTCCGGACGCTCGCCCGCCGGACGCTCGCCCGCCGAACGCTCGCCCGCCGGACGCTCACCCTCCGGGAGCCGCCAGCCGCGCCTCATCGTCACCGCCGCCCCCAAACCCGACGACCGGGTCGTCGCCGGGCCGCTGTCGAGCCGCCGCATCGCTCGATCCTTCGTCCACGCCGTCGAGCAGGTGGCCGATCGAGTCGCCGAAGCCGAACTCAACCTGACGACCCTCTGCGAGGACCCGACGGTCGTGGTCGATGCGTTCACACAACGCATGAGCGAACTCGCAGCCGAGGAACGCTTCGAAGCGGCCGCGGCGGCGCGGGATCATCTGGGTGACGTCGCCTCCACCGTCGAACGCCAACGCCTCCTCGACTCGATGGCGCGATGCACCATCGAGTTCGCAACCCCCGACGGGCACCGGTTTCTGGTCCGCCGGGGACTCCTCGAACGGGTTTGGGAGCCATCGCAGCGAGCGGGCATCGACGGCCTCGATCCGGGACGGGCCACCGAAGCGATGCCGACGGGACCGGGCGACGCCGACCGCCCACTGCGAGCCGACCTGGCGGACGAGGTGTTGCTGATCGGCCGGTGGCTCGAACGTAACGGCGAACGGATCCGACTACTCCGGGTGGACGGCCATCTCGCATCGCCACGGACGCCGGTCCCCTCACCCGGTCGAGCGCCCGAACAGAGCCAGCCCGAACAGAGCCAGCCCGAACAGAGCCAGCCGGCCTGAGGTTGGGGCGAACCGAGGTTCAGCCTGCGTTCGACGCGGCAGCCTGCGACGCGGCGACGAGCCGGTCGAGCGTCGCTGCCGCAGCCCCGGAGTCGAGCGCCTCGGAGGCCTTGGCCACCCCCTCGGCGATCGAGGTTGCGAGATCGCTCACGTACAGGGCGGCACCGGCGTTGAGCGTGACAATCTCGCGGTGAGCACCCGGCTTGCCTGCGAGCATGTCGCGGGCGACCGCGGCGTTCTGAGCGGGATCGCCGACCGCCACCTCGTCGACCGTGCGAACGGGCAGACCCAGATCGGTCGGGGTGACGTCATAGCGCTCGATGGTGTGACCGCGGATCTCGATCACGGTCGTGTGACCGGTGGTCGTGATCTCGTCGAGACCGTCGAGGCCGTGCACGACAAGGGCCCGATCGACGCCCCGGGCGGCCAACACCTCGGCGACGATGTCCATGCGCGAGCGGTCCGCCACGCCGAGCAACTGCCGCCGGACACGACCCGGGTGCGACAGCGGACCGAGAATGTTGAACACCGTCGGGATGCCGAGTTCGCTTCGCACCCCGGCGACGAAGCGCATCGCGGGGTGAAAGACCCGGGCAAACGCGAATCCGACGTTCGCCTCGGCGATGCAACGCTCGACCCCTGGCCCGTCGAGTTCGACCGCGACGCCGAGCTGTTCGAGAACGTCGACGCTTCCAGAGGTTGAGGAGGCCTTCCGGTTGCCGTGCTTACACACCGTCGCCCCGGCGGCCGCAGCGACGATGCTCGAGATGGTCGAGACGTTGAAGGCGCGGTTTCGCAGCGTGTGGGACCCGCCCGTGCCAACGATGTCGACGGTGCCATCGGCCAGATTCAGCGGGGCCGCGACCTCCAACATGGCATCGGACAGCCCGAGGATCTCCTCGGCGGTCTCGCCCTTGATCCGAAGTCCGACGATGAACGCTGCGATCTGGGCGTCGGTGGCGGAACCGGCGAGGATCTGCGACATCGCGGCCTGCGCCTGTTGTTCGGAAAGGTCCTCGTGATCCGCCAGATGGCCCAGCAGTGCCGGCCACCCCGGGAACTCACCGGCCGTCATCAGGAAGCGATACTCGCCGTCTGAGAGCGGAGGCGACGTCGCCGACGGATGATCCGCAACCGCTCCCGTTCGGTCGCACCACCCCACACACCGTTCTTCTCACGGTGTTCTATCGCATGCTCGAGGCATTCCTGCTGAACGGGGCACTGCTCGCAGATCGCCTTGGCCTCAACGGCTTCGTCATCGGTGGGTGGGTAAAAGACGGCGGGATCGAGTCCGCTGCACGCGGCTCGCCCAACCCAGTTTCTGTCCATTGGCCTTCGATCCTCGCGGTTGTATCGGTGCGCTGTCCAATTGATTCTCAGGATTCAAAACACCCCAAAACCCGGGTCGGATTCCCACCAACAGAACAACGTGACATCGGTCACATTTGGGAGGAAAGTCGACCCGGTTACCGATCGGTAACTTCCGGGTTTAGCATGGAGTGCGTGAGTTTTGCATCGTTCGAACGCTCGACCGCACTGACCCGACTTCGAGACGAGTCCTTCGATCTCGTGGTCATCGGTGGCGGCATCACCGGCGCCGGCGTCGCCCTCGACGCTGCGTCGCGAGGCCTCAAAGTCGCCATGGTTGAACGCGACGACTTCGCCTCGGGCACGTCGTCGAAATCCTCCAAACTCATCCACGGCGGATTGCGCTATCTCCAACAGGGCGATGTCGCGCTCGTCTATGAGGCGCTCGCTGAACGACAGACGCTGTTGAACAACGCCCCACACCTCGTCGAACTCCTCCCATTTCTCATTCCGATGGTCGGCGAGGGCGGCGTCTTGCCGGCCAAAGCATCACGACTGCTGGGCGGAGCCATGTGGGGGTACGACCTGACCGGCGGATTCCGGATCGGCAAGCTGCACGAGCGGCTCACCAAGGCCGAAGCGCTCGCCTACATGCCGACACTGCCGGCCGACAATCTCGTCAGCGCCTACCTCTACTACGACGCCACCGCGGATGACGCCCGCCTGGTCCTGACCGTCGCCCGCACCGCGGCGCTGCATTTCGGCGCGGTCGTCGCCAACGGAGTCGAGGTGGCGGGGTTACGCCACAATCGGCTCGGCCTCGTCGACGGGGTCGAGGTGAGCGCAGACGGTGAACATTTCACGATCGACACGGCGTCGGTCGTCAACGCCGCCGGGGTGTGGTCCGACGAGGTCCGGTGCTTCGACGAGGGCACCGACCCCGACTCGATGCGGCCGGCCAAAGGGGTGCACATCGCCATCCCCCACTATCTCGTGCAGAACGAGGTCGCTGCGGTCATCCCCGTTCCCGGAGACAAGCGCACCGTGTTCGTGGTGCCCAACGGCGAGTTCACCTACGTCGGCACCACCGACACCGATTACGACGGGCCACTCGACGATCCGCAGTGCACCCCCGACGACATCGCGTATCTGCTGTCGGCCATCAACGGCAGCAACGTCAACACGGTCACCACCGCCGACATCGTCGGTTCGTGGGCCGGACTTCGCCCGCTCGTGAAGTCCGCATCGTCGGGGCGCACCGCCGACCTCAGCCGAGGCCACAACGTGCACCTCGCCGAGTCGGGGGTCGTGACGATCACCGGCGGCAAACTCACCACCTACCGCCACATGGCCGACGACACGGTCGATGTCGTCGTGCGCGACGTGCTCGGCGCCCGCGCCCCCGAGGGCGCACGGAAGTGCCGGACCAAGAAGATCCGCCTGCGCGGGGCCGACGGCTTCGAGTCGGTGAGCGAAGCCGCCGCGAGTTACGGCGTCGCCGACCACGTCGCACACCACCTGTCGCGCCGCTACGGCGGGGAGGCCCGGGCGGTGATGGGGCTCATCAAGGCCGAACCCGAACTCGGCGAGCCGCTCGTGGGCGGCTTGCCCTACGTGCGTGCCGAGGCCGTTTTCGCGGTCCGCCACGAGATGGCTCGCACGGTCGACGACGTGTTGAGCCGCCGCACCCGCGCCCGACTGTTGGCACGAGACGACAGCGCCGCCGCCGCCGACGACGTGGCCGAACTCATCGCAGCGGATCTCGGGTGGGACGCCGAGGCTGCGGCGGCTTCCGCGGCCGAGTTCCGCGCCGGGGTGGCACATGAGCGCGACGCCGCCGGCCTCCCCGAGGTGTTGTTGGCCCACGCCCTCGGCTGACGGGCAGACTGGGAGCCATACATCGCCCGTACACGTCCCCCGTCCGGGCCTGCAACGAGGATCCTTCGCCGTGACCGACACCGGCCTGTCCATCTCGATGATCCGTTCGCTCGACTGGGCGACGATCTGGCGGGCAGCGGTTTCGACCGCCACCTTCGCCGTGCCGCTCACGCTGTTGCAGTGGTGGCTCATCGAAACGGATCGGGCATCCAAGGGCGACTCGCTCATGTTGTTGCTCAACCTGGCGATCATGGGCAGCGGCGCCCTCGGCGGGTTCGCCGCAGCCAAGCTCGCGCCGCGACTTGCGCTGCAACACGGCGCGGTGGCTCCGGCCCTCGCCGCCATCGCCATTCAGATCGTGGGGGCGATTCGACGGTCCATCGTCGGCGAGGAGGTCTCCAACGTGCTGGGATGGATCATGTTGGCGCTGCTCATGGCGGTGTTCGGCATGTTTGGTGCCTGGGTGAACGAGAAGGTCTCGCCGCCGAGAACGGAGGGGTGACATGACAGCGATCCTGGTGCTCGACATCGGCACGAGCGGGGTGCGCTCCGCAGTCGTCGACGAAACCGCGACCATCGTCGTCGAACGGTTCGCGGAGTTCCTCCCCGACACGCCCTTCGACGGGATCGTCGAATACGACGCCGTCACCTACAACGCGTTGGCGATCTCTGTGGCCCGCGATGTCCTGGAGGATTACCGGCAAACACCCGGGGTCACCGACCCGGAGATCGACGCGATCGGCATTTCGAACCAGCGGGCCTCCACCGTCGTGTGGGACCGCCACACCGGGGTGCCCGTCGCGCCGGCGCAGAGCTGGCAGGACCTTCGCACGATCGGCGACTGCCTCGCACTGCAGGCGGCCGGGCACTGGACCGCGCCGAATCAGTCGATCACCAAGGCCGCGAACATCTGGAACTCGGTCGATCCCGAACGCGAGCGCGACCTGTGCATCGGCACTCCCGACTCGTGGCTCGTGTGGTCGCTCACCGAGGGGGCGGCCCACATCACCGAACCGACGAACGTGGCCCTCACCGGGTTCTGCGAGCTGAGCGGGGTCGATTGGAACCCGGAACTGCTCGCACTGGTCGACATCTCGGAGTCCGCGCTCCCCCGGATCGTCGATTCCTCCGGCGAGTTGGCATGGGCCACGGTGTTCGGCCCGGGCCGCGACGGCCGAGGCATCCCGATCTGCGGCATCGCCGGCGACCAGCAGGCGAGCCTCATCGGACAGGGCGGGCTCGAACTCGGGGTCGCGAAGCTCACCTTCGGCACGGGCGCCATGTTGGACATCAGCCTCGGCTCGCAGCGCCCGCTCGAAGCCATCCGTTCCGAGGGCGGCACCTTTCCGATCATCTGCTGGCAGCTCGACGGCGAGCAGACCTGGGGCCTTGAGGCTGTGATGTTGAGCTGCGGTACCAACGTCCAGTGGTTGCGCGACGATCTCCGCCTCATCGAGACCTCTGCCGACAGCGAGACGGTCGCGGCGCAGTGTGAGAGCACTGACGGCGTCGTCTATGTGCCAGCCCAGCTCGGTCTGGCGACACCGCACTGGGACTACGGGGCACGGGGCACGTTGCTCGGACTGACCCGCGGAACCGGGCGACCACAGGTGGTGCGCGCGGTGCTCGAAGGTATCGCCCATCGAGCCCTCGACCTCATCGAGGCCGCCGAGGACGACGGCGGCACGCGCATCGAGGTGATCCGGGTCGACGGGGCGATGAGCGACAACGACCTCTTCGTCCAGCTCGTGGCCGACATCACCGGGCGCACCGTCGAGGTGAGTCCGGTGCGCGATGCCACCGCTATCGGGGCCGCGATGCTCGCCGGGCTCGCCCTCGGGGTGTGGTCCTCGCCCGAAGCGTGCACCCGACTGTTCAAGCCGCGCAGCGTCGTGTTGCCCGACCCCGACCTCGACCGAGAGGCGATGCGGCGCCAGTGGGCCAAGGCGATCGACCGGGCACGCGGCTGGTACGAGGACCTGTCGGCACTCGACTTCTGAGCCACCAGCCCGCTGACCTAAGCTCCTCGGGCTGGTGAGTTGCCCGGGTGACCGCGGGCCGTCGAGCGATCGGCGCGCCTGAGGAAAGTCGGGGCTCCGAAGAGCAGGATGCTGGCGAGAGCCAGGTGGGGGCGACCTCACGGATCAGTGCAACAGAAAGCAGACCGCCGATGGCCGGGTTCGCCCGGCACAGGTGAGGGTGAAAGGGTGCGGTAAGAGCGCACCAGCGTCGCGGGCGACCGTGGCGGCTCGGTAAACCCCATCCGGAGCAAGGCCAAGTCGTGGGTTGAGTTGCTCGCTCGGCGCAACCGCGCCGCCCACAGGTGGGCTGCACAGATGGATGGTCACCGAACCGGATGCCGCGAGGCGCCGGGGAACAGAACCCCGCTTACAGGGCGGCTCACCAGCACCACACCTTCGCCGTGGCCGGCAGGGTCGGCGGGCCGAAACGCCCGAAGTACCGCCGCTACAGCGAGTCGAGCGGGGTCGGCGGATTGAGCAGGGTGAGCGAGCTGAGCGCGTCGGAGCGTCGCTGCGACTTCAACAGCGCGAACAGCGCATCAGGGCTGACGGGTCGGCTCAGGTGGTACCCCTGTGCCAGGTCGACGCCGATCCTGACGACCTCGCGCAGCTGGGCCTCACTCTCGACACCCTCGGCGACCGGGGTCAGGCCCAGCGTGTGCGCCAGCTGGGTGACCGCCTCCACCATCGATGCCCCCTCGTTCACGAGCATCTGTTGCACGAAACTGCCGTCGATCTTCAAGAAGGCGATCGGAAACTGCTGCAGGTACGCCAACGACGAGTACCCGGTGCCGAAATCGTCCACCGCAAGGCGCACACCGAGCGCGCTGATCCGCTCCAGGATCCGACGCGACTGCTCGGGGTCGCCCATGATGGCGCTCTCGGTGATCTCCAGCACCAGCTTCGATGCCGGCAGGTCGAGTTCGGACAACACCGCGAAGACACGCTCCGGCAGCCGGGGGTCGTTCAACTGTCGAGGCGACAGGTTCACGTTCACGGCCGGCACCGCGTCGAGGCCAAGGTCGCGACCCCACTCGCGAACCCATCGAAGCGATTCCCGCAAGACGAACTCGCCGACCTCCTCGATGACCCCCGTCGACTCGGCCTGGGGGATGAATGCCCCGGGGCCGAGCAGACCTCGTTCGGGATGGTTCCATCGAACGAGGGCCTCGGCTTCGACCATCTCCCCGCTGCGGGTGTCGTAAATGGGCTGAAACTCCACGAACAGCTCACCGCGGGCGGCGGCCCCGCGAAGGGTGGCCTCCACCTCGAGACGCTCGAGTGCCGCCGAGTGCATCTCCGGTTCGTAGACCCGATAGCAGGACTTGCCCTGTTTCTTGGCGGTGTACATGGCGAGGTCGGCGTTTCGCAACAGGTCCGAGACGCTCATCGTGCGGTCCCCGTAGGCGACCCCGATCGACGCGCTGGCGCTCACCCAACGCCCAGCGATCAGCATCGGCTCGTCGAGCACCGCAACGATCCGTTCGGCCACGATCGTCGCCTCACGGAGCTGGTGAAGGTCTTCGATGAGCACGGCGAACTCGTCGCCGCCGAGGCGGGCCGCGGTGTCGGTGCTGCGAAGACACGAGTTCAGCCGGTTGCTGACCGAGATCAACATCTCGTCGCCGACAAGGTGCCCGAGGCTGTCGTTGACGGTCTTGAAGTCGTCGAGGTCGATGAACAGCACCGCGACGGGCGCGTCCGCGGGCCGGAATCGACCGATCGCCAGCTCGACTCGTTGGCGAAACAGCGTGCGGTTGGCGAGACCCGTCAACGAGTCGTGAAAGGCCTGGCGGGTGAGCTGTTCGTGGAGTTGGCGACGCTCGGTGACGTCCCGGTAACACCAGACGCGACCGACGACCTCGCCGTCGACCCGCTGCGGCACCGTGATACGTTCGATGCGCCGCCCATCGGCGAAGTGCAACTCGTCGCTGAGTTCCGCGTCGGGTCGATCGGACAGGTCGTTGAACGAGGTCAAGAACTCGTCGGGGTCTGCGAGCTGGGAGGTGAACAGTTTGAGGAGTTCCTTGCGCGACGAGGAGTAGAGCACCTCGCGGTCGAACCCCCACACCTCGAGAAAGCGCCGGTTCCACATGGTGATCTCGCCGGCGGGGCTGGTGACGCAGATTCCGTCCGCCGAGGATTCGAAGGTGGCGGCGAGCACCGAGTTGGCGCCGCGAAGCGCACGCTCGACCGCGACGCGATCGGAGATGTCGTGGCCGCTCAGCACCAGCGCTGCGACCGACTGATCATCGAGCAGATTCTTCACGGTGACGAGGAAGGGCACGTGACGGCCGTCCGCGGCGAGGAGTTCGAGATCGAGGCTCTCCGACTCGGCCGGGTGGCCGTGTCCCGACACGAGGAAGTGCAAGAGCTCCCGCCACGCCGGACGATCCTCCTCGCTCACGATCTGCTCGAAGGGCATGCCTTCGATCGTTTCCTGGTCGTGGCCCAGCAATCGGGTGACCACGACCGAACTCTGCTCGATCAGACCGTCGGCAGTCATGAGCAGGGTCAGCACATCGGAATTGGAGACGAGCGCACGAAATCTCGCCTCCTGGTCATGGGCGATCTCCCACCGACGTCGATAGGTGATGTCGCGGATCACCAGCACGATTCCGTAGTCCTTGGTCGCTCCGACCATTTCGCACAGACACCAACCGTCCGGGGTCTTGACCCGCATTTCGATCGGGGTGCCGACCTCTTTGTTCTGCACCGAGGTCATCGCGGCGTGAGCCAATGCCAGGTCGTCGGGGTGCAACAGGTCCAGACCGGTGATGCCGCGTTCGATGGCTTCGCCGAAGGTCATCTGAAAGATCTGTTCGGCCGCATGGTTGGCCCAGAGGACCTCACCGATCGGGCTCATCAACAGCACGCCGTCGGGCAGGTCCGTCACGAGGCGACAGAGCTCCGACATGCTTGGTGCTGCATCGAGCATGCGCGGCTGAAAGATCGACACATCAACCTTTCGGTAGTTCAGGGGCCGACCTGACCTGTTTTGTGCAGAACACATCGCTCGACCCACGCGCGCCCGGAGCCGCGGCGGGCGTTTCGCGGAGCCGATCCGGCCGAGGGCTCCGGCCAACGCCGTCGGTGTCTGGGTCGGTGTCTGGGTCGGTGTCTGGCAGCTTCAGGACAGGTGCGACACGTCGTTGAACCCATACAGGCTCGCGACACCGCCCCGCAGCGCGATCCGCGTGACCGCCGCCGGCTGCACGAACATTCGCCACGACACCGCGATGTCGACGCCGAGTGCCCACGCGACCGCGGACTTGATCGGCGACACGTGAGTCACGATGGCGATGTCGTGGTCCTGGGCCTCCTCGAGGAGGTCCGCCAACCCCGCGGTCACCCGCGTGTGCAGGTCGACCAGCGATTCGCCACCGGGCGGGGCGAACTGCGCATCGCTGCGCCACCGCGCCCACTCCTGCGCGCTGACCGACGAGATCGGTCGCCCGTCCCAGTCGCCGTAGTCCAGCTCGATGAACCGCTCGTCGGTGACCGGGCCGTCGAGGCCGCTGACCCGGGCGATCTCGACCGCCGTTTGGCTGGTTCGGGCCAGTGGCGAGCACACCACCCGGGTCAACTCGACGCCGACGGGGCCCGACAGTGACACGGCGACCGCGGCCGCCTGCGACCTGCCGACATCGTCGAGCGACGGGTTGGCGTGGCCGAGTAGGAGCCCCGACGCATTCGAAGCGGTGCGTCCGTGTCGAACGAGATAGATCATCGTGGCCCCTCAGTCATCCCTGCCCCCTCAATCATCGATCCTCAGTCATCGATCCGTGCGCCGCGTTCGCGCAGAAAGGCGCGGTCGAGCTGGCCGGTGCTCCAGAACCGCCGCCGTCGGTCGGGGTCATCGAGGCCGAACTCGTTCCAGAGCCACAGCGCCACCATGATGCCGATCAGCTCCAACATGAACGACCAGATTCCCCAGGCGACGATCGGCGAGCGGTCGTCGCCGAAGGACCAGCCGGCGAACGGCCACCAGAACGCGTTCGCGTTCGTCCAGGCACCGCCCAGCACCAGGTGCAGGAACATGCCGATGGGGATTCCGAGGTAGCGGCGCCGCACGAGGCGACGCCCGACGGTCAGTGCCATCACCACGATCATCGCCACGACCGATCCGGTGAGCGATTGCAGCGGGCCCATCCCGAACGGCGTTTCGACGAGCGCGATCAGCGACCCCAGCGCGACCATGCGGTAGTCGACTGCAGGGCTGCGAAACACCACCCAGACGATGGCGACGCTCGTCGCCGCGAACCAGAACAGCACGACCGATCAGCGCACCAGAATGCGATCGCATTCCGGACATTGGACGATCTCGTCGGCCGGGCGTCGTTTGATGTCGGAGTACTCGGCGCTCGGCAGGGTCAGGTGACACCCCTCACAACGTCCGCCGGGCGCGAGTCTCGCAGCGCCTTGACCGCCGAGCCTCGTGCGCAGGTCCTCGTAGCGGGCCACCAGCGAAGGATCGACCGTGGCGGCGATCTCGCTACGCTCGGCCCGTGCAGCGTCGACCTCCACCTCGAGTTCGGTCATCGCCACGGTGACCGCCCGCTCAGCCGTATCGAGTAGCGCGGCGCGTTCGTCGCGTTGAACGCTGAGCTCGGCGATCTGAGCGTCGAGCGGTTCGAGCAGTTCCATCTGCTCCAACTCGTGGTCCTCGATCTCGCTCAACCGCTTCTTCAACATGGCGATCTCGGCCTGTATGGCTTCGAGTTCCTTGTGGGCGGTCACCGTCCCGCCGTACAGGGTCGCCTCGTGCTTGGAAATCTTGTCCTCGGTGAGCGCGGCCTCGTCTTCAAACCGCTTCAGTTCCCGCTGGACGGTGTGACGCTGCGCCTCGGCGGCCTCGATCGGAGCCTGGGCCTCGATGACCGCTGCCTGCGCAAGGTCGCGTGCGGCGATCGTCTCGTCGTGGGTGCGTCGGTACTCCAACTGATCCAGGCGCGTGTCCAACGTCTGGAGTGTGAGCAGCGCTTCGAAATCCACGGGACCTCCACATGGGAACCAGAGCCCGGTCGGGCATCGACCTGTCGAGGAACCCTACGCGATCACGGCGAGCCGCCGACGTTGGCGGTCGACCTCAGTTGGCGCCTGGCTCAGTTGGCGTCCGGCGCGCTGGCGGCCGGAGTTGCCGCGGCCCCGGGATCGGCGGGAGCCTCGCCCGGCACCGTGGTCGTCGTGGCGGCGACCTTCGGTTGGCCGTCGTCGTATTTGTTGCGGTACTTGATCGACTTGCCGGAGCGGGTGTCGGGCGCCTCCGGGAACGCCCGCGATTCCAGATCCTGGTGGTAGGCGGTGTTGAACGCACCCCAGACCCGCGACGGGTAGTCCGCTCCCTGGATTCGGCGGCCGTTGATGACGATGTCGTCCTGTGAGGTCGGGTTGCCCAGCCACACGGCGGTGACGGCATATGGGGTGTATCCGATGAACCAGGCGTCGGCGTTGTTCTGGGTGGTGCCGGTCTTTCCGGCCGACACCTGTCCCTTGATCGCCGCACGCCTGCCCGTTCCGCCGGTCACGTTCTTGGCGAGGATCTCGGTGACGAGTTTGGCGGTGTCCGACGACATGACCCGACTTCCAGGGTCGAGGTGTTCATAGAGCACCTCGCCTCGGGCATCGGTGATCCGGTCGATGTAGTAGGGCGCGTGATAGACCCCGTCGTTCTCGGCGGCGCCATAGGCGGCCGCCATGTCGACCGCGTGAACCTCGCGGGTGCCCAGCGGCAGGTTGATGGGTGGGTTCTCGGTGATCGGAACCTCGTTGAAGTCCGCGTCGATCGTGGTGATGCCCATGCGGGCCGCGACCTCGGACACGATGTCGAGACCGACGACCTGACCCAGCCGGACGAAGCCGCAGTTCGACGAGCTCTGCGTCTGCGAGGTGAGCGAGGCCGTCTTTCCGCCTCCGGAGATCTTCGCGATTCCGCCCGGGGCGCTCGGGTCGGGGAACCGACACGGCGAAACCCCCGAGATGATGTCGTTCGGCACGTAACCACGTTCGAGCGCAGCGACGAGCACGAAGTATTTGAACGTCGAACCCGGCTGACGCCACGCCTGGGTCACGTAGTTGAACTGGGAGGTCTCGAAATCCGGGCCGCCGACCATGGCGCGCACGGCACTGGTGTCGGGATCGAGCGACACCAGACCGGTGAAGTATTTACCCTTCGAGTCGGGCACCTCCTTCACCGCTTCTTCCGCCATGCGCTGGGCCTTGGGGTCATAGGTCGCGTAGACGCGCAGGCCGCCGCTGAACACGGCGTTGTATCGGTCCTGGCGGGTCTCGCCGAGCTCGGGCATCGACAGTAGTTGTTGTTTGACCTGTTCGGAGAAGTATCCGCCTCCGACGAGTTGGTCGGACTCCCCCGACGCCCTGCGCTCGAACACCTCCGTGGCGATCGGCGTCGACAGCACCTCCTCGGCGATCTCCGCGGTGATGATCCCCTTGGACCGGAGTTGGCCAACCACGACCTCACGTCGTTTAAGCGCCCGTTCGTGACCGATCTCGCGGGTCGGGTCGTAGCGGTACGGCGACTGGATCATGCCGGCGAGCAGGATCGACTCGCTCCAGCCGAGGTCGCCCACGGACGCGTTGAAATAGGTCTCCGCCGCGGCCTGAACGCCGTAGGCCCCGTGACCGAGATAGACGGTGTTGAGGTAGCGCTCAAGGATCTGGTCCTTGGTCATCTGCTCCTCGAGACGCAGGGCCAACACGGCGTCCTGCGCCTTGCGTTTGAGCGTCTTGTCGGTGTTGCCGAGCGAGATCTTCGCGAGCTGCTGGGTGATCGTCGAGCCGCCCTGCCCGGTCGCCCCCGATTCGACGTTCGCCGAGAAGGCTCGGGCCAGCGCCCGCACGCTGACGCCGTTGTGGTGGTAGAAGTCGGCATCCTCGGTTCCGAGCACGGCCAGCTTCAGCTCCTCGGGCACCTCCGAGAGCTCGACTTCCTGGCGATCCTGTTCGGCATACAGGTACGCCATCTCGTTTCCTGCCGAGTCGTAGATGATCGAACGCACGGCGAGCGGTGCGAGCAGCACCTCGTCCTGGTTGACGCTCGGCACGACGCTCGACACGTTCGACGTCACCCCGGCGATCAGCGCGATGACGAGCGCGACGGCTGCGCCGCCGCCGCCGAAAACCGTCAGCAGGCGGAGCCCGAATGCGATGATGCGGGTGTCAGCCCGTCGTGGGGGATGTAGGTCGACGGAGTCCACTGCGTCGACATGCTACTTTCCGCCCTCAAACCCGTTCTGCGATACCTGAGGGTCCACACGGCGACCCGGCGCACCGGGCTCGGAGATCGACCGTGGCCACTCCCCCAACGACCTCGACCATCAAAGTGGCGCTCGCCGGTGCCGGCTGGGCGGGACAGGTGCACACCCTGGCCGCAGCCGCCGTGCCGGGGATCACGATTCCGGCGGTGGCGACGCGTTCGCTCGAGTCGGCGCGTGCGTTCGCCGAACTCGTCGGCGGCGAGGGGGTCGGCATTGAGGAGCTTCCCGCCGCCGCCGATGCGGTGGTGGTGGCCACCCCGCCGACGAGCCACGCGGACATCGCGGTGGCGATGCTCGAACGCGGAGTGCCGGTACTGGTGGAAAAGCCGCTCGCCTGCACCCTGGCCGAAGCGGACGCCATCGTCGACGCTGCTCAGCGCAACGGCGTTGCGGCCTGTTATGCAGAAAACCTGCTGTTCGCACCGGCGCTCGATCTCGCGGCTGCGAAGCGGGCGACCCTGGGCCCGCTCGAACACCTCAGCGTGCGCACCGTGCAACCGACCCCCGACTGGGGCCATTTCGCCGACGACCTCACCGTCGGCGGAGCGTTGTTCGACCTCGGGCCCCACGCGCTGGCGGTGCTCATGGTGCTCGCCGGCGAGGAACCCGTCGCGCTGCGCGCCAAGCTTGACTCGAGCCGCGCCGACGGCGCCGATGACACCGCCCGGGTCGAGGTGCGCTTCGCCTCGGACCTCATCGCCGCGGTGGACGTGGCCTGGGGTGGCGAGGTGGTCGACTGGTCCGCGCAGGCCGCCGCATCCGACGGTGTCGTGCGCGTGGAGTTCCAGCCGAACCTGGCGGTGGAGTTCAACGGCGAGCCGGTTCCACTCGCCTCGGCGGTGCCGTCCGGATCCGACGTCGACGCCCGGGTCTTCGACTACGGGTATCAGCCCCAACTCGATGGGTTCGTCGGAGTGGTGAAGGGGCGCGGCGGCCGCGTGGCACCCGTCGGGTTCGGACGCAGCGTGTTGGACATGATCTGCGCCGCGTACGCCTCCGCTGGGCAGGAGTCGGCGGAGGTTCCGCTGCCATTTCCGGGCCCACGGAACCTCACGCCGATGCAGCTCTGGAAGGGCTGAGAGGCCCCGAGGATCAGAAGTCCTCGTCGAAGGCGATGTCGCCCTCGATGCCGACCTGATAGGAGCTGGTCGTGCGTTCGAAGAAGTTCGTCAGCTCCTGGACGTCTTGGAGTTCCATGAACGTGAACGGGTTCTTCGAACCGAACACCTTCGGCAGGTGCAACACCGCGAGGCGCTGATCGGCCACGTACTCGAGGTACTGGCGGGTATCGGCGACGCTCATGCCGGCGACGCCCTGGCTCAACACGTCCTCGGCGAACTGGGTCTCGCAGTCGACGGCTTCGGTGATCATCTCGGTGACCCGCGCTGCGAGATCCTCGTCGAACAGATGCGGCTGTTCGGCGCGCACCTGCTCGATGACAGCGAACGCGAAGTTCATGTGACCGGACTCGTCGCGAAACACCCAATTGGTGCCCGACGCCAGGCCGTTGAGCAGGCCCTTGGAGCGCAGGAAATAGACGTACGCGAACGCCCCGAAGAAGAACAGCCCTTCGATGCAGGCGGCGAAGCAGATGAGGTTGAGGAGGAACTTCTTGCGGTCCTCGTCGGAGTGCAGCTCGTCGAGGGATTCGATGGAGCCGATCCACCGCTTGCAGAACTCGGCCTTGGTGCGGATCGACGCGATGTTGTCGACCGCCGCGAACGCCGCGGCGCGCTCGGACTGTTCGGGGATGTAGGTGTCGAGCAGCGTGAGATAGAACTGCACGTGCAGCGCCTCTTCGTACAACTGCCGCGAGAGGAACATGCGGGCCTCGGGCGAGTTGATGTGTTTGTAGAGGTTCAGAACCAGGTTGTTCGACACGATCGAGTCGCCGGTGGCGAAGAACGCGACGATGCGATTCACCAGGTGGCGCTCGGCGGGCAGCAGCCGGTTGTGCAGGTCGGAAAGGTCGTCGGAGAGGTTGACCTCCTCGACGGTCCAGGTGTTGCGGATGGCGTCGCGGTACATCTCGTAGAACTCGGGATAGCGCATGGGCCGCAGGGTGAGGTCGAAACCGGGATCCAAGATGTTGGCGGCACGACCTTCGGTGAGCGGCGCTGCGGGTTCGGCCTCGGGGGCGAAACCGAACTCCGGGAATTCTTCGAGTGCGTTGTTGGTGAGGGCCACGATGACTCCAGGGGGAAAGAGGTTTGGAACGACGTATTGACGAACGGGGCGAACGGGGCGAACGGGCTGGGCCGCCTACTGGCAGGCCTCGCAGGACTCGGGGTTCTCGAGGCTGCAGGCGAGGGCTTCTTCGTCGGTGAAGCTCTTCACCGCGGCCTCGCCGCCACCGTTGGGAGGGGTCGGCGGGGTCGGCGCAGCGGTCGCGGTGTGGGCCGTCGTCGTCTGCTTGATCCGCGTCGCCGGACGTGAGCGCAGGTAGTAGGTGGTCTTGAGCCCCTTCTTCCATGCGTGGACATACATCGAGGACAGCTTGCCGATGGTCGGCGACTCGACGAACAGGTTGAGCGACTGGCTCTGGTCGATGTAGGGGCCCCGGTCGGCGGCCATGTCGATGAGGGAGCGCATCGGGATTTCCCACGCCGTGCGGTAGATCGCACGCAGGTCGGCGGGGATCTCCTCGATGTCTTGCACCGAACCTTCAGCCCGTTTGATGGCGGCCACGATCGGCTCGGTCCACAGGCCGTGCGCCTGGAGGTCTCGCACGAGATAGCTGTTGATCTGCAGGAACTCACCCGACAGGGTCTCGCGCTTGAACAGGTTGGAGACCTGGGGTTCGATGCACTCATAGCACCCGGCGATCGATGCGATCGTGGCGGTCGGGGCGATGGCGACGAGCAACGAGTTGCGCAGGCCATGGGTGGCGATGCGATCGCGCAGCACCTGCCAGCGCTCCGGGTCGCTCGGAGCCACACCCCACAGGTCCATCTGCAGGTCGCCGCGGGCGGCACGGGTCTCGTCGAAGTTGGCGTGAGGACCGTGGGCCTCGGCGAGTTCGGTGGAGGCCCACAGGGCGTTGAAGTAGATCTCCTCGGAGATGCGTGCGGAGATCTCGCGGGCCTCGGGGCTGTCGAAGGGCAGGCGCATCTTGAAGAAGACGTCCTGGAGTCCCATCATGCCGAGTCCGACCGGACGCCACTTGGCGTTGGAGTTGCCGGCCTCGTCGGTCGGATAGAAGTTGATGTCGACGACCCGGTCGAGATAGCGAACGGCGAGGCGCACGACCTCGGCGATGCGCCGGTAGTCGACCAGACGCAAACCGTCGTCGGCCTCGACGACGAACTTGCCCAGGTTGAGCGAGCCGAGGTTGCAGACCGCGGTTTCGGCATCGTTGGTCACCTCGAGGATCTCGGTGCACAGGTTCGACAGGTGGATGACGTTTTCGGGACGACCGGTCTGGTTCGACTTGGCGTTCGACGCGTCTTTGAAGGTCATCCAACCGTTGCCGGTCTCTGCAAGCGTGCGCATCATCCGGTGGTAGACGTCGCGGGCGCTCACCTTCTTTTCGGCGAGCCCCGCCGATTCGGCCTCGAGGTAGGCTTGGGTGAACTCGTCGCCGTAGAGGTCGACGAGGTGGGGCACCTTCTTCGGGTCGAACAGCGACCACTGCCAGTCTTTTTCAACCCGCTCCATGAAGATGTCGGGGATCCAGTTGGCGAGGTTCAGGTTGCGGGTGCGGAGGCTGACGTCGCCGGTGTTGTCCTTGAGTTCGAGGAACTGCTCGATGTCGGCGTGCCAGGTCTCGAGATACACGCACGCCGCGCCCTTGCGACGACCACCCTGGTTGACCGCGGCGACCGAGGCGTCGAGGGTCTTGAGCCACGGCACGATGCCGTTCGACAATCCGTTGGTGCCGCGGATGAGCGACCCCTTGGCACGGATGCGGCTGTAGCTCAGGCCGATGCCGCCCGCATGCTTCGAGAGTCGGGCGACGTCGTGATAGCGCTTGTAGATGCCATCGAGGCTGTCGGCCGGCGAGTCGAGCAGGTAGCAGCTCGACATCTGGGGGTGCTGGGTACCCGAGTTGAACAGCGTCGGCGAGCTCGGGAGATATTCGAGGCTCGAGATGAGTTCGTAGAACTCGATCGCATCTTCCGGGTTGGTCGACAGGCCACAGGCGACGCGCATGAGGAAGTACTGCGGGGTCTCGATGACGTTGCGGGTTTCGGGGTGGCGCAACAGGTAGCGGTCATAGACCGTGCGCAGGCCGAAGAACTCATAGAGCCAGTTGCGCTCGTTGATGATCGCGTCGTTGAGCTTGCGGGCGTTGGCGGCGACGAGCTGTGCGGTCTCGGCGCCGATGACGCCCTGTTCGTAGCCGAGGGCCACCGACTGGCTGAACGAATGGACGTCGCCGTTGCGCACCTCTTTGTCGATGACGGTGTCGAGCAGGCGGGCGGCCAACTTGGAATAGTTCGGCTCCTCGCTGATGAGCGCCGCGGCGGTGCGGATCGACAACTCGTCGAGATCGCTGGTGCTGGATTTGGGGTGGAGCCCGGAGATGGTTCGGGTGGCGACCCGCATCACGTCGACGCCCTCGAGCACGGAGCCGTCGAGGTTGGTGGCGCACCGCCCGATCGCCTTGACGATCTTGTTGAGATCCACGGCCTCGAGCGAGCCGTCGCGTTTCAACACGCGCATCTGCGTCGGCGCCGCCCCGGTGGCGTGCTCTTCCTCGGTTACGAGGGTTGGTCGGGTGTCTTCGTGGAGTGCCACTTCGCTGCACCTTTGGGTCGGAATCGGGTTCGGACGTACGCTGTGACCTGCTCGCGGGGTCGCCAAAGCAAACCCGCGGGGTCTTCTCGCTGCCGGCGGCGTCCCTGGCGCCGGGCAGGACTACTAATTACAGCCTTGAAACTACACCCGTGTCAACGGCGGCGGTGGATCCCAAACACGTCCGCGCAACACCCCCGATAATTCGCCGTTTCGACCAACGTATTGCCGGTCGAAGTGCCGAAAGTTCAAATGACAACTCCCTCGGTGGAGATGTCGGCGACGTGTCGGAACCGTGACAGCGGGCTCCGCGAAGCCGCTCCGGCCGGCGTCCCACGCCGTCCGCGCGGTTCTGGGCGCGCGGTTCTGGGCGACGCAGTCCGCGACAGGATCCGACCTCCTCCGCCCCACGGTGGAACCCGCTCTGGCAGACTCGAACCCATGGGCGAACGTGAAGCACTCCAACGGATGGGACGAGCCGGAGAGAACGGCCCGGAGGCGGTCGCTGCGGCGACGGTGGTCCTCGTGCGAACGACCGTCGAGGAGGAACCCGAGATCCTCATGCTGAAGCGCAACTCGAAGTTGGACTTCGCCGGTGGGCTCTGGGTCTTTCCAGGCGGGCGGGTCGACCCCGACGACTACCTCGCCGATCAGCCGACCAACCTCTCGATCGCCGAGCGCCGCGCCGCCTCCCGGGAGGCCGCCGAGGAGGCCGGCCTCACCCTCGACCCGCTGCGCCTCAAGCGATTCAGCCACTGGACCCCGCCGTTGCAGGCCCACAAGCGCTTCAGCACGGCCTTCTTCATCGCAGAGGCACCGCGGGGCGCCGTGACGATCGACGATGGCGAGATCCGCGATCACCGATGGGCGACCCCGACTCGGGTGCTGTCCGAACACGACGACCACAACATCGAACTGGCACCACCCACCTTCATCACGTTGCTCCAGCTCGCCCGCTATCGCACCGTCACCGAACTGCGCGACGCGATGACCGGCTGGGTCGTCGAGTCCTACGCGACCCAGGTCGCAGAAGTCGACGAACACATCGTCGCCCTCTACCACGGCGACGTCGGCTACGGCACCGGCGACCCGACCGCCGAGGGAGGTCGCCATCGGCTCTGGCTCGATCCCGCCGGGTGGCGCTACGAACGCACGACCGACCCCGAACCCATGCAGCGGGGTTGAGGCCACAGCAGGTGCGGACACATCCGACACGCGACCGCGCCGTGTTCATAAACTGCCACCCCATGGCCCGGAGCCGTCGAGCACGATTCGACTCCCCGAAACACCGACACAGCAGAACTCCGATGGTTCTCCGGCGAATCGTCGCGCTGGCAGGCGCACTGCTCGTGGCGGTCGTCGCGCTCGGGGCGACGCTCGCAACGGCCCTGCCCTCAGCCGCGGCCCAGACTGCACCCGACGCCACGACCACGACCTCCACCACCACGACCACCGCCGCAACAACACTCCCGCGCGTGTCGACCACGCTGAAAGCCGGCGGTGAGCCGGTCGAAGGGGTCGAGTTGGTCGTCGCGCTCGACGGTGTCGAGGTCGGGCGATCGGCGACCGACGAGTCCGGGTCCGCATCGGTGGAGGTTCCCGGAGCCGCCACCTACACGGTCTCCCTCGATGAATCCACCTTTCCCGACGGGGTGGCCTTCGCCTCCGGAGCGCGCACCGAACTCACCCCGACCGTGCGGGCCACCGGCACGAAGGCCGTGGTGTTCCGCCTCGCTTCCGGAGACGAAACCACCGGCGGATCGGGCGGGGCCGGCGGCGACGGCACCTTCACCCGGGTCCTCAACCTGCTCGTCAGCGGCACCCGCTTCGGGCTGGTCATCGCACTCGGAGCCGTCGGGCTGTCGCTGATCTTCGGCACGACCGGCCTCACGAACTTCGCGCACGGCGAGATGCTCACCTTCGGAGCGATCGTCGCCTGGTACCTCAACTCCAACGCCGGTGGATTGGGGTGGCCGCTGCTGGTGGCAGGCCTCGTCGCCGTCGTGGCCTCGGCAGGGTTCGGCGCCGGTATGGAACTGGGCGTGTATCGACCGCTGCGCAAACGGGGCATGCCGATCTTCAGCCAGATGGTGGTGTCGATCGGCCTCGCCTTCGCGATCCGCTACCTCTACAGCGTCGTGTACGGATCGAGCACCAAGCAGTACTCCCAATATGCGGCGCAGCCACCGACCCTCGAGTTGGGCCCGTTGGCCATGCGCCCCAAGGACCTGATCGTCAGCGCCATCGCCCTCGCCGCGCTCATCGCCGTGGGGCTGTTCCTGCGCAACTCCCGCATGGGTACCGCAGTCCGGGCCGTTTCGGACAACCGCGACCTGTCGATCGCCTCGGGGATCGACGACCTCAAGGTCATCCTCGTCGTGTGGGTACTGTCGGGGGCGCTCGCCGGGCTCGCCGGGGTGATGCTGGGCTCCTCGGAATCGGTCGGCTACACGATGGGCCAACGCGTGCTGCTCGTCATGTTCGCGGCCGTGCTGCTCGGCGGCCTCGGCACCTCCTTCGGGGCGATGGTCGGCGGCCTCATCGTCGGGATCGTCAGCGACCTGTCGACGTTGTGGCTCGACGCCGACCTCAAGGTGGTCGTGGCCCTCGCGACCTTGGTGGTCGTGTTGTTGACCCGGCCGCAGGGCATCTTCGGAGTCAAGGCGAGGACGGCATGACCATGCTCGGCGTGAACCTGGCAAGCGCACTCATCGACGGTATACGCGAGGCCATCGGCCCACAGGCCGCGTACTACGCGCTCGCGGCCGTCGGGCTCAACGTGCAGTTCGGCTACGCCGGGCTCATGAACTTCGGCCACATCGCCTCGGCCCTCGTGGGCGCCTACGGCGCCGCCATCACCGTCGATCAGGGAGGGTCGCTGTGGCTCGGCATCCTGATCGGCGTGGTGTGCGCAGGCCTGCTCGGGTTGCTCATGGGGTTGCCGACCCTGCGGTTGCGCGCCGACTACCTCGCCATCGCCACCATCTCGGTCGCGGAGATCGTCCGGGTCCTCGTGAACTCGCGGCTGGTTCAAGACGTGACGGGCGGCCCGATCGGCATCAACCACATCGCCGATGAGCTCTACGACATCAACCCGATTCCCGAGGGCCGATATGGCATCGGCAGCATCACGTTCAACCAGAACCGCCTCTTCACGCTGTTGATCGGCTGGACGTTGGTGATCGCCGCATCGCTGTTGGTCCGCTCGTGGACGCGCAGCCCGTGGGGGCGCGTCCTCAAGGCGGTTCGCGAGGACGAGGACGCCACCCGGTCGCTCGGCAAGAACGTGTTCGCGGTCAAGCTCCAGGCATTCGTCATCGGGTCGGTCATCGGCGGCGTAGCCGGTGTCATCTTCATGTTCGACGGCGGGACGGTGAAACCGGACTTCTTCTTGGCGCAGACGACGTTCAACTGGTACCTGGTCGTGATCCTCGGTGGCGTTGCGTCCATCCTCGGTCCACCCGTGGGCGCGATGGTGTTCTGGTTCGTCATCGCGGCCTTCAACTCGATCCTCACCCAGGCGCTGGGACGCGACGGCTGGTGGATCATCGAGGCGAACGACGCCGGGGCGATCCGCTACGTGCTCGTCGGGTTCACGATCGTGCTGTTGTTGATCTTCCGGCCTCAGGGACTGTTCGGAAACGCGGAGGAGGCGAGAATTGTCAACCACTGACCCGCTCCTTCGCGCGGATGGCATCGAACGGGCCTACGGGGGGCTCAAGGCCGTCGACGTCGACCATTTCGAAGTCGCGGCCGGGACGATCGTCGCGCTCATCGGACCCAACGGAGCCGGCAAGACCACGTTGTTCAACGTCTTGACCGGCTTTGAGCGCTGCGATGCGGGCAGTTGGGTTTTCGACGGCCAGAACCTCTCGGACAAGGCCGCCTATCAGATCGCCAGGTCGGGGATGGTGCGCACCTTCCAAGCGGCACGCGTCTTTCCGCGACTCAGCGTGGCCGACAACGTCCGACTCGGAGCGCAGAACCAGAAGGGCGAGCGACTTTTCGCATCGCTGGTGCCGAAGCTGTGGGCCGAACAGGACCGCGACCTCGGCCAGCGGGCGCGTGAACTCGTCGAGTGGGTCGGGCTCGGCGCCAAGGCCGACGACCTCGCCGGCACCCTGTCGGGTGGCCAGCGCAAACTGTTGGACCTTGCACGGGCGACGATGGCCGAGCCGAAGCTGCTCATGTTGGACGAGCCGATGGCCGGCGTGAACCCGGCATTGCGCGAATCGTTGCTCGACAAAATCGGCTCCCTTCCCGCCCAAGGGGTGACGGTGCTCTTCGTCGAACACGACATGGACGTCGTGTCCGCCGTGTCCGATCGGGTCGTGTGCATGGCCGAGGGACGCATCATCGCGGACGGCACCGCGGCCGAGGTCGCCGCCAACGAACAGGTGGTCCACGCCTACCTCGGCGGCTCGAGCGACGACCTGCGCGACATGTCCGCCGAACGACCGAGGCAACAGCCGTGACGAATGCACCGACACCGCAGCGGGTCGTGGAGATCACCAACCTCATCGCCGGGTATGTGCCCGGGGTCGACATCCTCCGCGGGGCGACGATGCACGTCGATACCGGCGAGATGGTGTGCATCATCGGCCCCAACGGCGCCGGCAAGTCGACGCTCGTCAAGGCGATTTTCGGACTCGTGCCCATCCGGTCGGGAACGGTTCGCCTCAACGGCGACGAGATCACCGGGGCGCCGGGCCACGAACTCGTCAGCCGCGGCGTGGGCTATGTCCCCCAGGTCCGCAACGTCTTCGGCACCCTCAACGTCGAGGAGAACCTGCGCATGGGCGTGTTCCTGCGCCCGGGTGAGTTCCATCGCCGGCGAGACGAGATCTTCGAACTGTTCCCCGTCCTGGGCGAACGTCGCCATCAGCGCGCCGAATCGCTGTCGGGTGGCCAGCGACAGGTCCTCGCCATGGGGCGCGCCCTCATGATGGAGCCTTCGCTGTTGCTGCTCGACGAGCCCTCCGCGGGGTTGTCACCGTCGATGCAGGACGAGGTGTTCGAACGGGTTGGCGCCATCAATGCGCAGGGCGTTTCGGTGCTCATCGTCGAACAGAACGCCCACAAGGCGCTTCGCATCTGCCACCGCGGCTACGTGCTCGATCAGGGGTCCGTGGCCTACAGCGGTTCGGGGCCGGAACTGTTGCACGACCCGATGGTCATCGAGTTGTACCTCGGCTCACTCGCCCGCGCCCGCTAGCCCGCTCCCGCCTGCCCTGCAGCCCTCCGGCAGCCCTCCTGCCCGCTAGCCCTGTACCGGCCGTGTTTTTGGGTATTAACGCGGGGGGGGACCCCGGCA